>CAJXMN010000095.1 GCA_913056215.1 uncultured Flavobacteriales bacterium
CAAGGTCATTAACGCCAACTGGTCGTTCCACGGTAAACCCTTCACCAAACTGCACACCAATATCTCTCCCAAATTGCATCATTCGCGCATTTAGAAAATCGACGAATTCCTTACCAGAAATAGGTGTCTTCGGGCCTTTCATTCCTGGCTTGTAAAACTGTGTTTCGTAAGCCTTAATAGCTTCGAACTTTCGTTCCTTTTCTTCCGTAATATCTACAATAAAATCGGGTTTAATATAACGATCTTGTATGTAATGATAAATAGCTTTTGGACGCCATTTCTCTTGTTGTTCACCGTCTTTAGAAGTCTCAATCTTCAGCAAACCCGACAAAAAGCAGGCTCGTGAAATAAATTCACTACCTCTACCGTGATCAGGATGTCTGTCCTGCTCAGCATTGGCCAATACGATTGATGGCTGATAATGTCGGATATGACGTATTAATCGCAACAGACTTTCTCGGTCTTGTTCAAAAAAACCATCCGCTAAACGCACATTTTCTCTATGCGAGACACCCATTATGTGGGCCGCTTTTTCTGCTTCTTCATAACGGGAGCGAACGGTACCTCGCGAACCGAGTTCTCCTTCTGTCAGGTCAACGATTGCCACTTTCTTGCCTTGGTGAACACTTTTGATGATCGTACCACCTGCAGAGAGTTCTACATCATCCGGATGAGCGCCAATAGCTAATATGTCTACCTTTTCAGCCATTAATCCAGTTTGTTATTTCATCATCTTCCGGAACAGTTGTAGGCTCAACGCTCTTCACAAAATCACCATTTTCGTCGATCAAAAATTTATGAAAATTCCATTTGACCTCGGCGTGTTGACCCTGCTCTTTGCTTTCATCCGTCAACCAATTGTAAAGTGGATGCTGATCATCACCTTTCACGGCTATTTTTGCCATCATAGGAAAGGTAACACCGTAATTTTTCTGACAAAAGCCTCGTATGGTCTCATTCGATCCTGGTTCCTGTTTTCCAAAGTTATTCGCAGGAAACCCGACAATTTCAAATGCTGATCGGTCCGTTTTTTCATAAAGACTCTGAAGGCCTTCATATTGTGGTGTCAGTCCGCATTCCGACGCTGTGTTCACCACCATCACTTTTTTCCCTTTAAATTGAGACAAATCAAACTTATCTCCTGTTATGTCTTCTACTTCAAAATCGTGTAAATTCATAATTACTTTTTCTTTTTAACTGTTTGATCTATCAAATATTTGACGATTGCTGTTAAAGTAAACAAGGCAAACACCCCTATTGTTGTCCAGGCCCAAGTTGGCATTGTAGCAACACCTTCACCTTGCGCATACGAGTGGAGTCCTACTAATATAAAGTTCACACCAAAAAACGTGAAAAGAATAGAGGAATACCCCCATAAACTCACAATATTGAATATAAATCGGCTATTTAACCCCGGTATAAATCGAAGGTGTAAAATAACGGCGTAGGTCAACACAGAAACGAGCGCCCACGTTTCTTTAGGGTCCCACCCCCAGTAGCGCCCCCATGATTCATTCGCCCATATCCCCCCGAGGAAGGTACCTATCGTTAGCATGAACAACCCAACCGTCATCACTACTTCAGCAATGGCCGTAATTTCATTGATGTTCATGCTCAGACGTTTTTTATTGGATTCATTTTTAAAGATGTACAACAATAAATTAATCAGTCCCAGGATTGCAGATATACCCAAAAACCCGTATGACGATGTAATGATCGCAACGTGAATCATGAGCCAATAGGATTTGAGTACTGGCTGTAGCGGCGTGATGTCTGGATCTAGTAAATTCAATTCGGTTACAAAAAGCATCATCGCCGCAAGAAGCGTCGTAGCAGCTATCACTACGGGATTTTTGCGCACAAAGAAGAAACCGGCCAACAACGTCGACCACGCAATAAAAACGACCGCTTCGTATCCATTACTCCAGGGAGCATGTCCTGAAATGTACCAACGCATACCTAGTCCAGCACCATGTGCCACAAATGTAATAACCACAATGGCGAAAAAGGCGCGCGTAATAATTTTAAAATAGCGCTCGCGTTGCAGCGACGGAGTCATTAGCGTGCGACTAAAAAACAGAATTAAAAGTAATGCTCCGACTAATAGATATATAAACTGAACTTTATCGAAGACTTTAAATTCGTTGTAAACAATTTCTGTTTGAACTTGAGAGCGCGTGGGAAGATCCTCGTTAGATTTAATTTTTTTCAATCGCTCTACATCTGACCATTGAACTGTTTTTAGCTCATCCAAATAATTCTTTACTTCATCGTAATTGATATTACCCTGGGCTGCCTGATAGCTTTTTCTTAAAAATTGGGCTGCTAATTCATTTCCAGTTTGATCTTTGCCTTTCAATTGTTGATCGAAAGGCCTTACCCACGTCCCGTTTTCATCTCCCGGAACCGGAACAATACGCATATACTGGAAAGAAAATATCTGCTTCAGCACGCGGTAACGTTCGCCCAATTTCATCAATTTCTTGTCGTACTCGCTCTTTTTGCTGTCGGGCTTTTCATGCGCCTCTTTATAGTCATTTAACCATTTAAAATTCCCTGTTTCGTCTTCAGCCTGGCGCAAAGAAATATGTGCTCCTACACCAAGGTCTTCTCGTATTTTAGTGGATACATATAAAAGTGGTTTATCCAACCATACCTTAGGGCCGTAGAGATGAAATGCCAGCATGACCTGAACAGCATTTTTATCTTGATAACGATGATCGCGATAAATTTTTCGAAGAATTTTATCGGATAGTGTATGAAAAGGAACAATACGACCATCGTGATCTTGAACGAGAAGGTCTGCTACTTGATCTGCTCCCGATGGTGAAGGATATTTAATCACTACATTTTCAACTTGAAACGCCGATTTTCGTTGATTCTCGTTTGATTCATCGTGGTTATGACCCTCGTGTGAATGTTGGTGTGTCGATTCTTGCTCGTGTGTGTGCGTAGAATCATCGTTATGCGCCCAAACATTTGACTGATTAACACCGAGTAACAATAGAATACCAATAGAAACTTTCAACGTTTTTTTTCGATTCTCCCGGGATTTCCGAATCAATCGCGTCAATTCACTCATTCTGCCTGCTGGTGACAGCAAAGACAAGATCATACCTATAGTCATAAGCAAATACCCCAAGTAGGTCACATTCGTTCCCCACCAATCATAGTTTACACTTAAAATCGTACCTGATTCGTCGGGAAAGTAGCTCGATTGAAAGAATCGATATCCTTTATAATCCATGACATTATTCATAAATATGCGACGATCGTGTTCTATTTGCGCCGATGAATCAATTAATGTTACTTCAGAAGCGTAAGAACTCGCCATATCCGATCCCGGGTAGCGATCCAGCTGAAAATCGCGACATTTTATATGAAATGGAGTTTGAATAGGCTTCGCACCATAAGAAAGAGCGAAGTTTAACCCAGCAAATTGAAAATAATGGTCTTCGGATATACGATCGACTCCGCCAGGAAAAGTGACCGTGCGTTCCTGCTCTTTACTGGACAACTTGACCGTCAGATAATTTATGCCAGCACCTTTTTCCTCGGCTTTGACTCGCGTTTGTTGAACATTACGCTTCATCCCTTTAAACATAAGACTTTCACCGGCAAACATGTAAAGTTGACCAGCATAAAAAGGCACGGCCGTATCCGCTGGCACACTATCCACCTTACTCGGGTCGAGTCCGTTTTTCATACGATCCTCACGAGAGAGCTTCATCATATCAACACGTTGAAAAGGTTGAATAGACTGGATGAACAACTTACCGCTTTCTTCCCATATTTTAGCTCCGGGAATAGCCCCTTCACGTTCAAAAGAAAGGTTCAATCGACCAATGGCTTTTTGATTTCCCTGGAAAAGGTAGTGTGTTTTTCCTCGAACCACATATTCGAGGGCTTTGCCATCCAGTGAATCAGCACTAATTACGGTATCAATCATATTTTCTTTAAAATCGACATAATCCACTTCTACCCTCGGCTGATTCGGCAATTGAAAGTCAAATGAAAAAGGGTTCTCTACGCCCTCTGACAACCACCTCTGATCCTCGTAAGTAAACTGATTGACTCGGTCATTTGCTTTTAAAATAAGATAAGGACTTCCACTAAAAATCACATTTGAAGTTTGTCCTTCTTTAATTCGCATTTGTCCTTCAAAGCCAATGTACCGCGTTAAAGCAGCACCGACAATAATGACGAGAAACGCCAGATGGAAAGATAAAACAGCTACCTTGCTGCGCCGAAACATGCGATAACGAAATATGTTGACAATGAGGCTCAACGAAAGGTATAAAAGTAGAATCTCGAACCACGTCGCATTATAGACCGCAATTTTAGAAGCGGGCGTTCCATAGTCAGACTCTACAAATGTAGCATGAGCAATGGCGTATAAAAACAAAACCAACCCAATAGCCATCATGCGCATGGAAAAAAGCTCCCTCAAAATTCGATCTAACATATCCTTCTATTTAAAGGTACAAAAATACATAATGATGATCGTCTAATTGGTTTAATTTTGCTTTTTTTGTGAAGGTTCAGTCAACAGTAGTACATTTACAAAAAAAGCCTGCACAATGAATAAAATAGGGATCATCGGAAGTGGGAATGTCGCCACTCATCTGGGCCAAGCCCTTCGTAAAAAAGGATATAGCATTTCGTTTGTATTCAGCAGAAGTTATAATCGGGCAGAAGCGCTTGCAAACAACCTTGGAGCAAAACCTATCAATGATCTTAAAGCTGTTAATTCACAAGGGGATAACGATTTAATACTTATTTGTGTACCTGATCAAGCAATTGCTCAAACAATTGAGCAAATTACTCGTGATACCCCCATAGCCTATACCTCCGGAAGTGTTCAATTAGAAACGGTACCAGAACGTGATTACATTGGTGTTTTTTATCCGCTTCAAACGTTCTCTAAAGAACGCGCTATAGATATTGAGTCAGTGCCTTTTTTGATCGAAGCAAATTCCGAATCATTCGCTGAATCGCTGCATTCGTTAGCCGGAAGATTGAGCAATACAGTCTTATCTGCTAATTCTGAAAAGCGCTATCAATTACACATTGCAGCAGTAATGGTAAATAACTTTACAAATCACCTATATAGCCTGGCCGCCAATCACGTTGAAGATCATAAGATCAATTTTGACTTACTTCAACCACTCATTCGGGAAACAGTAAATAAACTCGACTATATGCGTCCGGAAGAAGCCCAAACGGGACCAGCTCGACGCGGAGACTACAAAGTAATTAAGCAACATTTAAATTCTCTCAGCGGCAGAACAAGAGCAATCTACGAATTGTTAAGTGAGTCGATCAAAGAAAAATACAATCATGAGTTATAAAAAGAAATTAGCTGCTGTAAATACATTCATTTTCGATGTAGATGGGGTGCTTACCGACGGTAATGTTTATTTAATGCGGGATGAAGTAGTGAGAGCGCTCAATTCACGTGACGGATATGCGATACAGCATGCGGTAAAAAGAGGTTATACGATCTATGTCGTCACGGGTGGCAATTCAACAGCCGTCCGGGATCGTTTATTAAAACAAGGAGTAAAAGAGGTCTTTTTGCAATCAAAAAATAAAATGGAAGTTTACGACAAACTAAGTGCACAAGCTGCATTAAAAGATCAGCAAGTTCTTTATATGGGCGATGACATTCCAGATTATGCCGTCATGAAAAGGGCTGGTGTAGCCGCCTGCCCGCAAGATGCAGCCGTTGAAATTAAGGCCATTGCAGATTATCAATCACCCTATCCTGGCGGTAAACATTGCGTCCGTGATGTTATTGAGCAGACATTGCGCGTTCAAGGTGACTGGTTTGGTGATGATGCGCTGGAATGGTAGGTCGGGTTATCCTACCCAGTTTCCTTTTAAGAAGCTATTAAATAAATAGAGTTGCACTATTAAACTTGTGGCCAAGAATAAAATACTGTAGTATTTCTGGTATCTCCATTTATAAAAAACTAGTGATGAAGCCATAAAAAAAGCTAACAAGGCACCCGAAAATATCAGGGACTGCTCATAATTCAGTTGAACAATAGATGCAAAAGGTACTCCAATAGCTAAGACTACTAAGATAGAAGCCATTAATGGAATTGCTATA
This sequence comes from uncultured Flavobacteriales bacterium, assembly GCA_913056215.1. GTDB lineage: Bacteria > Bacteroidota > Bacteroidia > Flavobacteriales_D > Crocinitomicaceae > Brumimicrobium. The sequence continues at coordinate 6,116 of CAJXMN010000095.1, forward strand.
TGTTTCAATGACAACTTAATAGTACCTATTCTCTTTAGTAAAACAAAATGTAAAAATGGATTGCAGAAAACGTAGCGGTTTATACTTAGAATAGAAGTTCTACCATTCTCTACTGGATGAAAAAAGATAATATAGACCAATATCATCATTAAGTAACCTAGAGCAACTATCTCAATTATTGAAAGTTGAGTCTTCCAATTAAAAAAATGAACCCGCAAAAAATCTCGTATTAAAATAATCACAGCACAAACAGTAAGCAATAAAGCCAGTCCATCTAACCACAATATCCTATATGATCTCCACGTCGTAAGGGGAAATGAAGGCCATTTCAAACCATGTTCCCAAAATATAATTTGACTTTTACTGTAAGCGAAAAGATCTCCAACTTGCTCCCCTATAATTAACATACCCAGAGAAGCACCAATTAAAAGCCCAATCATTATGACTAAACTACTTTTGACATATTGAAAACCCTCTTGTTTTTTAAGAAGAAAAATACCAAGTAAAGCAGGTATTAGAAAAAAGAAAACAGGTCGCACAAATGACAGAGCGAGTGCAAACACAAAAGTTAGATACTTCCAGTTTTTATACCAGGAAATGATGAAAATTGATGAAAAGAAGTAAAACAGTGATTCTGAATAGGGCAAATAAAAGAAGAAAACCGAAGGTAGACTAACTATCAAAAACAACTTCAAATAACTTGATTTAATCACCTCTTTTAACATAAAAGCGCCAGATAGGAACAATAAAAGGTTAACAATAGATATACCGAGTGGTGATAAACCTAGCACCTTCCACAGATAGGCGAAACCCGGAAAAAAACCAGCGTTACTTTGTTCATTAGGTTTAAAATAGTATCCTTCGGATGATATAGAATAATACCACGAGGCATCCCAGTTCAGTAAATTTTGAGTCATCGGCAACTTCTTTAACACCCCCAAATGATAAAGAGAATAGTACAACACCACTATAATTAGAGAATAAGTTAAAATAAAAGCTAGCCATCTAAACAATACAGGCTTGATAAGGTTAACTGTTGTTTTCATTGTAAAACTGTTAAAAGCAAAGCTCACTAATCCTTAATAATTCTGAAGGATTTTTTAGTATTATCAAAATAAAAATCTAATATATAGACACCTTGAGATAAATTACTGACATCTATTTTGTCGTCAAAACAACGAACATTCACATGTTCACCCATTATATTTCGAGCTATTACTTTGGCATTATTCATTGCCTCAGGAATATGAATATAATTTCTAACAGGATTTGGATAAATATAAGCGTTCTTGTTTTTGTCATTCTCAATATCAGGCAATGCTAAAAAATCGGATCCTTCGTCAGCATCCTGAACATATCCATCATTGGGTCCAACTTTTACCAACATTATGTTTTTTCCCGACGAAATATTAAAACGATCGTCAGAACAATGTCCGACTGCAATATACCCTCCATCAGTAGTTTCTCGAAGCTGATGATAAATATCATCATCATATCCAGAGGTTCTGTAAGACGGTCCTAAAAAGTACAATTGTCTGTGATATCTATAAATAAAAGCGTCCCATCCTCCTGGAAAAGGATTATGGAAAGGAGCAATTGTCTGGAGTGTCCAATAAACCTTATTGTTTGCAAGAACCAAAATATTCGTTCCTAAATCGTCTCCTTCAGAGTTTCCAATTTCTGAAGAAACCTGATTGTATCCCATATCAAAACGAAGCACCAGAGAATTAACATAGTCAGGACTCATTATTTGAGCACTTCCACACACATATATCTCATCATCATAAAAATCTATATCCCTAAAAACGGTCGAGTCATAGTTATTATACGTCCATAATTGATTCACGTTACCATCGATATGTAAATCAAGAATTAGTCCTTCAACATTTGATCCTTGTGCATACCCGCCTGCAACGAACACAGTGGTATCATTCAACAATTTAACAGCTCGAGCCACATCTGGACCTTCATTTCCTATTTGTCGGCTCCAAATAAGATCACCATTAGAATCAATTCTACACATGTAAACATCCTTTCCTTGGGAACCATCACCTTCAACCTCTCCCACGAGTATAAAATCTCCGTTAGTAAGCTCCACTGCATCATAAAGACGGTCCCAATCATCAGTCCCAATGGTTTTTGACCATTCTAAAACACCGTTTTCATCAATTTTCCAAACGACAAAATCGAATTCCCCATCTCCGTAAGCATTGGAATACCCCATAATCCAGAATCCTTGATTCTGTCTATGAAACACTCGACGCCCCCAGTTATCGCCATCCTCACCGTAAAACTTAGTCCACTTTTGATTTCCTAAACTATCAACTATCATTAAAAAAGCCTGCGAATATGCAGTCGAAGATGAAGAGGAACTTCCCGTAATCGCATAATATTCATCTGGTAATTCACAAACTCCCTGACCAACATCGAATATCCCCCCTGAGTAAGTTTTATAAAAATTGTTCTGCGAATAAATGCCATTAATGACCAAAACCAAAACAATTGAAACAACAGATTTTAATTTCATAGCACTCTAGTTTACCATTTATAAGCAACTTTAAACAAGGCTGATTGTCCAAAGCTATTTTTATTTATCAGGCCGATTAAATCTTCTGAACCTAAGGATAAAGTAAATTGATTCATTTGGTAATTTAAGAAGGTACCAAATCGAAACCTTCCGTATCCACCATAGGCTAATTGCCCTCCGAATGAAAACGTATTAAACATCTGATAAAACCCTCCTACATACAAGAGTGGTTGATATGCCAGATTCATATACATTCTCAAGCCAAAGAAAGATTGGAATTTATTCTTAGCATTCATTACAGCGGACTTCCCTATTTGAATAAAACCAGGATAAATACTCCACGTTGCACTCCTATTCTCACTAAGAGAAAAATGAGCATCACTAACGAGTGAAGAGTCATTATTGAAAAAGTTCGTTAACTGAGAAACGGAAAAACCCTTTAAATTAAGATCGGCATCCATGGAGACGATGTCGGTTTGATGGATTCTTTGAAGACCAATATTTCTGCCTGAAACACGAAATTTACCCGATAAATTCTTGATTCTTTTATCAATCGGGATGAAATAATCAAAATTAAAAGCAACTCCAATTCCTTTAAAAAAAGCGGGGGACGAAGCAATTTGAAACTCTGAATTGAGTAAAGCGTTGACCTCATCACCTGCTTCATTTGTATATAAATTCCCGCGATTAATTGAAAATTCCGCATTATTTAAAGGCAATAAAAAGTTCACAGTAACGTATGAATTCGTCTTATAATTATGGACTCCACCTCCAATCGAAATCATATTTACATAATTACCAAAGGAACCACTTAGCGGGAGTTCATTTTCAGTTACAGCATCGTTACCTTTAAACAAAAGTCCAAACAGTCCTTTGGTATATTTGCTATAAAACTGAATATCATTATTCATATTAACCATTAGACGCAAATTTGGTCTTGAGTCGCATAACTTTAACGTACTTCTATACTCCACATAACCGGTTAAATTACCTCCCAGTCGATTGGTGACGTCATGATTTTCATAGTTATCATTAAGCAACACTTCCTCTAATACTCCCCCATAGATCCACTTCGAAGCAAATGAGTTATTAAGCGATGAACTCAGGTAAAATGCTTTACCGTCAAAACTCAATTCGGACCTATCGGATGTATCGGATGGAACAGGGAAAAACACCTGAGTAAAACCTACCTTACAAAGAATAAAAACGAACAACAATCCCAGGAATAGTTTCATAATTCAGAATTCAACTTAAAATTTGTTTTTAACAAAAATGCAAACCTAGCATTAGCATAAACCTGGTTGATGCCATCATTTTCAGAAAAAACTTTAAATTTAAAAATGATCTTCTCCGTCTCATCAAGCTTCGCGCTAATTGTTTCTTCGAAAGGGAAATTAACTTCACCTTGAATATCTTTATGACTTTGACCATCAGTACCCATTGGTGCACTTTGAACAACCTCATTAGCGGAAATAACTCCTAATTTTTTACCGTTTTCTCCCAGTAGAACCAAATTTAGTTGACCTCCAAAAGGAAAGGTACTCTTATATTCTAGAGTGAAGCTTCCACTTTTCAGTTCGATCAGCTCCCTTTTATTGTTGACACTAAAATCAAAGGTATCAACATATACAAGATCATTTAAAGCAAGATCCATAGGAAATTTTGTCCTCAAATTTAATACAAGCCTACTAGAGGGATAAATCCGATCAGTTCCATTTGATATGTTACCCCATGGATTAATTTTTATGTGATATCCTAACCTGTACTGACTGCCCAAATTTTCAAGAAATGACTCTATGTTAGAATTTCCATTCGTAAAAGATATCGTCCGCTCCGCAGGCGTATGTGAGGACCAATATCCTTGTGCAGCATCGATATTCAATAACTCACCAAAATCTGGATGATTCAACGCTAATTCATTTCCATTAGCATTAATAGATTTAAAAAAAGGAATTTTCAATTGCCCCATCGTTTTTATACCATTATACAATTTTAAGTCAAAGTCAACAGTATTGAAATTTACAGATCCATCAACAATTTTGGCTAATTCTTCAACATCAACATCGACTGAATCTGAAATGTCTCTTTTCCCAAAATACCCCATGGCATAATCGGCTTTCATATCATTCAATTCTATCTTAAAATATACTGTATCCTGATTCGTCATAACCACACTTTCCCCCTGAGGATCTGTTCTAACCGACATCCTGGATTGCAATCGATTGGCTAAATCACCAGAAGCACCAGTCATATCAGCCATATGCTTAGATAAATCTATTTCGAACGTTTTCGTTCCTTTTGTTCCATTTTGAGCAGATGGTACAAGCTCCTCTCGGGTTAAAGGAAATCCATTCTTTTCTACGCCTGGAAGCTGTACTTTAAAAAAGACCCCAGTATTGATAGGATTAAAAACTGTAATTTTAGCGCGTCCACTTTTTAATCTTGCTTCGCGCAGCACAACATCTTCCAAATCAAACTCATGTTCTTTAACCTCGTCTACAAAATTAGTACCTGGCAAAAGTTCTAAGGAGTTAACGTTTAAAGTAAAGGACTGAAAAATGGAAGTATCTGGTATCTGAATAAAATTAGACAAATTAATAGATCCGATCATTCTGTCAAGAGCTATGTCAACACTGTTATCAGAATTAAGTGCCAGCGTACTATCATTAACATAATCTAAAACACTCAACGAATCAGACACCAACGGACCCACCCATTCCGTGTCCCAAGAGGTTTTTTCCTTCCGGCAACTCATCAGAGTAATGAGGCAAAGCAGTATTGTATAGTAAGTATGTTTCAATTTTAACATGGATACGAATATAACGATATTCAGCGCAACAGGGTTGGGATTTTTCGAAAATACATAATTGGTCCACTCAAAAAAAAATAATAGGCGAACATCGCATTTATCTCATGGGCAATATTAATTTTGAATGTTCTTGCACAAATAATACATTATGGAAATACTCGTTCAATCAATCATCGCTTTAATTCCAGCTGCAGCCTCGGTTGCCATAGTTTACTTTTTTCTCAAAAAATCGGGCGAAAAAGAAATGTCACAACTCAGGGGTGAACTCAAGAAAGAGCGTCAACAATTCTTCCTTGAACCACGAATGGAAGCTTTTCAGCGCGTGGTTCTTTTAATGGAGCGCATTAACCCACACAGCCTGGTCATGCGCATACATCAACCTCAACTATCCGCCAAAGAGCTGCAGGGTGAACTGCTGAAAACAATACGTCAAGAGTTTGACCATAATGTTGTACAACAGCTCTACATTTCACCTCAAGCCTGGAAAATGGTTAAAAAGAGTAAGGAAGAAACGGTTAAAATCGTTAATATCGCAGCGGATCAATTGGAGGAAAAAGCTACAGCTACTGATTTGAGCAATAAAATTTTCACCATCGTAGCTGAGATTGATGAACTTCCCACAGAAATTACAATACGTCTTCTCAAAGAGGAATTTCAACAACTTTTTTAAAGAAAAAATCAAGAAATAGGACGCTTTAAAGACACGGAGCTACTAAAATTTGTTAATACTCAGAAAAAACAGCTTCTAAAACAGCGAAATCATATCTTTTCATTATTTTTAGTACAAACAATAAAGAATTATGAAGCAATTTTTATCACTCATAGCGTTTATGCTTGTTATATTCCAGCTAACTGCTCAAGAAAAGCCTGATCTTATCCAATTTTCAGGAGTTCTTGTATCCAGTGACAGTTTAGATCAAGTATCTTATGCTTCTGTTGTCGATAAAACAACAGGAAAAGGAACGATGTCAGA
>CAJXMN010000096.1 GCA_913056215.1 uncultured Flavobacteriales bacterium
TCAAGTAGAGGACGGCAAACGGACTTAATTTATTATATTTATGCATCTACTACACTGAAAATTCAGCATGAATAGTACCAAAGCAAATGAATTAAACCGTGCTGCAGCTTCGCTGAGACGGAAGAAACCAGAAGAATGTGCTCAACTAGCCGAAGAAGCAGTTGCCTTGGCAGAGAAGGAGGGTGATCGGCTCGAGGAGGCAAAAGGATTACATAATTTGAGTGAAGCTTTCGTCTGGAATTCATCGTATGATGATGCATTGACAAAGGGATATGAAGCTAAAGAGCTCTTTCAGCAGCTTGAAGAACATGAAGCTCTCGGCGATGTTCACTATACGTTAGGAACTGTTTTTTATTACCTATCGGATTATAATCATGCCCTGGAAGAATACATGCGGGCATTTAAGTCTTTTGAAAAAGCTGATTCAAAATTGGGGCAAGCCAAGGCCTACAACGGTATCGGAAGTGTGTATTACAGTATTGGCGAAAATCGGAAATCAATACATTATTTAATCACCAGTTATGATATTTGCGAAGCGGCAAATGAAACGGTATTGATGCAAAAAGTATTGGATGGGCTGGGTAAAGCTTATTCGAATATTGAGAATTATGAAAAAGCCTTGAAGTATCTGGAACATTGTGTATCACTCATTACTAAAAATGAAGATAGTGATCATGTGAAAGCGCATGCTTTAAATTCGATTGGTGAAATTCATTTGCAATTGAATGATTACAGTGAGGCTAAGCGATATTTTGAGAAGAGTTTACGCTTGAGAGAATCGATTGGATTTGTAACGGGCTGGGCAGATTGTCTCGCGAATATGGGGAAAGCTGAAATAGCACTCGAAGATTGGGAAGCCGCTTTAAATTCCTTAGAAAGTGGACTGGAACTGGCAAAAACATCCAAGAGTAAATCCAGTCAATTAAAAATTTATCTTCTCTTGTCTGAAGTTTTTGAAGCTAATGGTGATTTTCTGAAAGCGTTAGACCATTTTAAGTCGTATCATGCGATTCGGGAGGAATTAAACGCTCAGAATACGGATCGCACCACGAAAAGCTTGCAGATGAAATTTAAGATGGAGCAGGAGGAACACGAGAAGCAAGCGCTCGAGGAGAAGAATAGAAAACTGGAACAATATTCTAACGATCTTATTCAATTGAGTGAAGTAGGTAAAAGACTTACTGCCCTTTTGTCTCCTGATGAGATTATTCGCAGAGCGTATGATGAAATTAATCAATTGATGGATGCCCCTTCTTATGGATTAGGAATTTACGATGAAACGACAAACACATTGAACTTTCCAGGTTACTGTGAGGATGGAGAAATATTGGGTGATCTCTCTTATTCACTTAATGAAGAAGGACGATTGGCGGCAATTTGTTATCACGAAAATCGCGATATTATTATCGGAAATATCGCTCAGGAATACGCCAATTATATTAAAAGTTATAAACCTCCAAAAGCGGGGCGAAAGACGGCTTCTATTATTTACTTGCCGTTCCAGATACCGAATGGAGCGTCTGGTGTAATTACAGTTCAGAGTTACCGAAAACATACCTATAACGAACATCATGTGAGCATGCTCAAAAATATGGCTGTATTTATGGCGATAGCACTGGAAAATGCGCAGCTCTACGTCAATCTTGAACAAAAGGTGAGAGAACGTACTCAAGAAATCACATTTCAAAAGGAAGAAATTGAAAAATCGTATCGTATGACTGCTCTACTCAGTGAGGTGGGACGTCAATTGACATCATCTACTGATTTTGAGAGTATATTTCTCAAATTGCATCAAAACGTAAGCGACTTGATGGATGCGAGCTGTTTCGGAGTGCGTCTTTACAAACCAGAAGAGAATCACATCGAATATAAGTTTGAAATTGAAAATGGTGTTGTCGATCGCGAACCGATTTATGTATCCATGGAAGACGAGAACAATTATTCGGTGCTTTGTGTCAAGAATAACCAAGTAATATTTATCAATGATAACCAAAAGGAATATCAAAAATACACGAAAGAAATAGTGGTTCCTACAGGCGAAATGCCGCATTCATTGATTTTTTATCCTATGAACTTCGGAGGACGGGTGATCGGACTTATTACGGTTCAAAGTTTTCAGCGACATGCTTTTAATGATCGTCACTTGCAAATCTTAAAAACGTTGGCTTCTTTTACCGCCATTGCATTGGAGAATGTAAATCTCGTGGATAATCTCGAGCTAAAGGTGGAGGAACGAACAGCAGAAATTGTTGCACAAAAAGAGGAAGTAGAGCGAACCCACGAACATACCCAACTACTTAATGAGATTGGTCGTGAAATTACATCTACATTATCTGTAGAAGATGTATTGGAGAAAGTATATGCTAATATCAATAAACTTATGGATGCCTCTATCATCGGCGTTGGAATTCGCAATAAGGATAAATTGGAAATGAAAGGCGCCATTGAAAATGGAAAAAAACTACCTGATTTCTATTTTGATTTAAATGATGAAAGTGCACTAGCCACTCATTGCTTGTTGAATAAAGAAGAAATTTTTATCTCAAATTTGGATAAGCAAATCAATCAATACGTTACAGGAAAATCATCGGCTAAAGTAGGGGAAAAGCCACAATCCATAATGTATATACCTTTGATTGTGAAAAATAAGGGTATTGGAACCATATCTGTGCAGAGTTTTGAACCCAATGCTTACAATGAATACCACTTGAACATTTTAAGAAACCTAGCTGTATATACATCGACTGCTTTTGAAAATGCGATGTTATATGATCAAATGGAACGCAAAGTCGTGGAGCGTACGCGAGAGGTTGTTCAACAAAAAGAAGAAATTGAAAAGACCTATCTCAACACGAAACTACTGAGTGAAATGGGACAAAATATCATTTCGACGCACGATTTAGAACAAATCTTTGACAAAATGCACCAGAATGTCAATAAACTAATGGATGCTACGATATTTTCCATTCGTATTTGTGATTACAACAAACATGAAATCGATTATAGGTATACAATAGAGAGCGGTAATCGTCTTGACCCTATTTCGATTTCTATGGATGATTATGATAATTATTCTGTTTGGTGCCTCCGGAATAAAAAAGAGATACTGATCAACGATCACGCAAAAGATTATAAGAAATACACGAATAAAATTATCGTCGTAGACGGTGAGCTTCCAGAATCGCTGATCTTTTGCCCTATGATGATTGGAGATCGGGTAATCGGAATAATTTCTGCTCAATCTTTTGCAAAGCATGCCTATACGGAATACCATCTCGATATCTTGAGAACAATAGCAACATATTCTGCGATTGCACTAGAAAATGCCAATCTCATTCAGGATATGGAAAATCAAGTGAAAATTAGAACTGCAGAAGTGGTCAGACAAAAGGAAATAATCGAAGAAAAAAATAAAGATATCACGGATAGTATTCAATATGCTCAACGTATACAAAATGTGATTTTACCGCCACTTGCAGAGTTTCAGGAAAACTTCGTAGAGAGTTTTGTCTTTTTTCGACCAAGAGATATTGTCTCTGGTGATTTTTACTGGATTGAAGAAATCGATAACAAGATTTATTTTGCCGTAGTAGATTGTACTGGTCATGGTGTTCCAGGGGCATTAGTCAGTGTTGTTGGAGCAAACAGCCTCAATCGTTGTCTTATGGAGTTTGAACTCAAGGATCCTGGAGCAATTCTCAATAAATTGTCTGAATTGGTAAAGGGAACATTCGATAAATCTGAATCGAATGTACGTGATGGTATGGATATGGCATTGTGCTGTATTGATAAAAGCACCCGTGAAATATCGTTTTCTGGAGCCTACAATCCGTTGTGGGTGATCCGCGATGGAACCAATCTACCTATTGAGCGCAAAGAACGCTTAAATTTGATAGAAGATAAGGGCAAGACCCTCATTGAAATTAAGTCTACAAAACAACCTATAGGACATTCATACCGTTCGGAGTCATTTGAAACTATAAAGATGCAATTGGAACCTTCCGACATGGTCTACCTTTTTAGTGATGGATATGCTGATCAATTTGGAGGTCACGAGGAGGAGATTATTGCGAAAGGAGGTAAGAAGTTTAAAACGACAAAGTTTAAGGAATTATTACTCTCTATTAGTCATACTTCTTTAGATGATCAGCGGAGTATTATTGAAGATACCTTTGAAACATGGAAGGGTAGACTCGAACAGGTGGATGACGTCTGCGTTATAGGAGTCCGACTATAGGAGGACGAACGATAATAGTATACAGCAAGAGCATACAGGAATAGCGGTGAGCATAGAGTAGTGGTGGTGTTCCCTCAATTGAAATTCTTGTTTGAAATTGACGATATTTGTTGGGGCTTACGCATATTGAGTACTACCAAAGATTGGGAAGTAATCAGTCTTTGATCCGAGGTTACAAAAACTCCGGTGGTTTTCTCAATTCGAGTTTAGCACTTTTGAACAGCGAAGAGGTTGCATTGAATCGAACTAGAAAACTCTTTTGTCCGCCTACTGGAGTCCAAATAAAAGCAAGTTGCCAACAATGCATGTCGCGATTCAACGTTAGACGCGTTTGTTTTAAACGCGATTCTTCCAGGTCATAACTCGAATTGAAGCCCATTTTCCAACGTTCTGTAAAGCTAACATCTCCAGACATCATCAAGTTTTGGGTTTGTGAGTATTCGCGCTCGTCAGCAGCCGTTTGATTCGTATTCAAATTAAAAAACCAAGTGTGTGTCAGATTTATTTTCCATGGAATATCAAAGTCGATCAAGTCGTGTGGATGCATCGTATAATATTGAAAATCAGCACCCCATTGTTCTCCAATTTCCTGTTGATTCTTTTCAATTTTTTCTTTGGACTTTTTCGTGGCGAAAGTATACGTGGTGGAGAGGTTTATTTGACGAAATCTCCCTAATCCTTGACCAGCATCCCAGGCATATTCGTTATAATCCTTATTGTTTTCGGTAAATGCATAAGGTGAAAACGATCCGCGCGACACAAAGCTAAGTCCCGTAAATGGAGAAACGCGCAACTGTAAGGATACATCTGATAATTGCATGGTGTCTTTGAATATATCGTAGTTCCCAGAAATACTGAAGGCATCAATGATTCGCTTTTTAATGAATTCTTCCGTGGTATCTTTTCGATTCGGGTGCTTTACTTCAAAGGTATTATTGAGTGAATAACTGATTTGTCCGACTTCACGGCCAACGCTTTCTGTGTATAAACTGTTTTCATAAGGCGAATAAGTCACCTCCTCGTCGTTTGGACCTATTGTCTCGGTGACAAAAGAACTTAAGTCGGGTTGAAAACGAAAAGAAACGCGGGGCGTCATGACATGGCGCATTTTCATATCTGGATTTCCAATAAATGAGTAATAAGCGTACAGATTGGTCGACAATTCAGTTGAAAAAGAAAGGTCTTGTGAAAAGCCTGCACGCTGAAGTGTGTCATTTTCGATCGTTGCGGATACGGGGTTGTATTTTTTCTCAATAGATTGTAAATTAGCTCTTAATGTGTAATCAGCTGAAGTATTTAATGTAAGTATTTGATTGAACAACTGCAATGGATAATTCAACCGAGCATTTTGTCGTATACCATTTTGAAACTGTTGTTGAATCGCGCCAAATTGACGATTTTCAATGAGCTGATTTTTAACAAGTGCTCGATTCTTTCCTTCTAAGGAATACCTAAGCCCAATTTTCTCATAAAATCGTTCTTTTCCCACACCGTTATTCAATCCTTTGAATGGGAAAAAGCGATTAACATTAACGCTCAAAGTAGGCAAGTCCATGTCAATCTGCTCCGATGCACTATTTTGTTTGAGCGCTGTTTTTAGTCCAATTGTTATTGGTTTGGAAGGGAAAGTCCGGACTAGGTTGATGTCCGAATTAAAATTGTTTTGAAAATAGTCATTACTCAGGGGGTCGATGTCAGTTTGACCATTGTTGTCCGATTGAAAATTCACACTAGCATTAAATTTCCAGTAGGGATTTGCCTGAGCTTCTTGACGATGATTCCACTTGATATCAATTTTTTGTCGACGATTGGTATCGTTGGGGAAGGGACGTTTGAAGCTGCGATAAGCCAAGTTAAGATTACCTGAAAATTTATACCGTCGTTTATAATCCGTCTGATTCCGTAGTTCAAACGTACCTTTAGCGTAGAGACTCCCATAAAACGTAGTTTGAATCTCTTCAGAGCTTTTTAGAGGGAAGTAGTATCCGATATCCTGAAACCCGAAACCATATTGTGACGTCGGTGCTACCATTGGAAAAATCAAACCAGAACTCTCGCGATCTTTCGTAGGGATCACACTGAAGGGGAGTCCCAATGGAGTTGGAATGCTCTTCACATGTAAATTCATAGGTCCTGTGGCAATCCGTTCATTGGGAACCATTACCGCTTTAGATAATTGAAAATGGAAGTGCGGTTCATCGAGTTCGCAAGTGGTAAATTTACCTTCTGTAAAGTGAATGTGTTCATTTTGCTGACGTTTTGCTGTACCCATGTGTAAATACATTTCGTCTTGCTTGGTCTTTAATTCTTTGATATAACCTTTTTCAGTGCCAAAATTATAGCGAATACTGGCTGCCGTAAATTCCTGACTCCCTTCTTTAAATTTTGGGATACCGACCCGATTGCTGTCAGCATCGTAGCGATAAACAGCGTACACTTCCTTTTTTTCTGTATCCATTTCTATGAGATCAGCTGTGAGCGTAATACCATCGAACACCACTTTTGCTGAACCGTAAAGTGAAATAATATCTGTTGTAAAATCAGCATGAATGGAATCTGTGCAGGAGTAGGTTACCGGAGCATCCATGGAGTTATCAGTTCTGTATATTCGTTTTTTTGATGTAACTTTAGTGGTATCTTGAGCATATAGGGTTGGTGCTAAAACAATTATTAACAATGCAACGACGAAAAAATGCGTTATGGAATATTTTTTGCTCAAGGTGAACTTGTAAATTTGTATAGTTCGTGTAAAAAACGGATGCAAAACTAAAAAATTACATTATTGTGTGGTCAATAAAAAATAAATCAATCGTTTTTCTGTTCGCGTTAACAGTGAGTGCAGTCGTTCATGGTCAGGAAAACGAGGGAGATGCCCTTTCTTCAGGTGTAAAAACCGTAGTTATTGATCCAGGGCATGGCGGAAAAGACCCGGGCTGCCACGGTTCTATCACCAACGAAAAAACAGTGGTTCTGGAGATTGGGCTTAAACTCGGAGAGTATATCCAAAAAAAATACCCCGATATCAATGTGATTTACACACGAAGAGACGATCAGTTTGTTGAGCTCGATGAACGCGCGATGATCGCCAATCGGAATAATGCAGATGTGTTTATATGTATCCATGCTAATGCAGCTGGATCTTCAGCGCATGGTGCGGAATCCTACGTACTGGGTCTACACCGTACGGAGAGTCAGCAAAAAGTGGCCGAACGTGAAAACAGCATTATTCACTTCGAAGAAAACAGTGAAGAAAAGTATGAGGATTTTGATCTTTCCCCTGATGCGATTATTGCACGTCAACTGCAGCTAAGCGTATTTCTGAATCACAGTATCAATTTTGCTTCTAAGATTCAAGATCAATTTGCATCAATCGGACGTCATGATCGTGGCGTAAAACAAGCTGGTTTTCTCGTTCTGTATAAGACAACGATGCCGAGTGTCTTAATCGAAACCGGTTTTTTAACGAATAAAAGTGAGGAACAATTTTTACACGACCCGGCAAATCAAATTAAAATGGCTAATGCTATCTTTAAGGCATTTCAAACTTTTAAAAGTGAAATTGAAGGTGTTAATCATCTTGTAGAGAACGGAGAAGGGTACGAAGAGGAATTGCTGCGCGCTGAAGAAGGCGGGAATCCCTATGAGGAGAAGGCTGGTAAGATTTATTTTAAAGTACAAATTGAGACGTCACGTGAAGCAATTGCCACAACCGATAGTAGATTCAAAGATATCCAGGTTTCAGAGTACAAAGAAAAGGGATTATACAAATATACAACGGGAATTTTTGAAGAAGACTTGGATGCAGCAAATAAATACAAGCGGGAAATGCGTGATAAAGGTTTTGATCATGCGTTCGTTGTAGCATTTAAGAATAAGGAGCGCATACCGATGGCTGAAGCGTTGAAAGTTTTAAAGGATTAGATTTCCTTGGAAAACGTACTGTTTTTACCAATTTAACTATTATTTTAGCACAAAATAAAAGACATTGAGAGTTTCAAAAGAATTTAAGACAGGCTTGGTAGTCATACTCGCAATGGCATTGCTAATTTATGGAGTAAACTACCTCAAGGGGAATAGTTTTTTCGGAGGAGACGACGTCTACTACGCATATTTCCCAACATCAGGTACATTGGCCCCTTCATCTTCGGTGACGATGAATGGAGTAGAAGTAGGGAAAGTACTCGATGTCAACTTGGTCAACCCGAATAAGTTTGTCGATCCAGATAAACGGGTGCTCGTCAAATTCAATGTTCAGACAGATATGCTTCAGCTGGCACGCGGTTCTGAAATCGAAATCGTTCCGGGCGTATTAAATACGGGGATTCAGTTGCGACAAAATTATATTGGAGATAAAGGCTTTCACAGTATTGGAGATACCTTGAAAGGTTCGGTCAGTGAGGAAATTACAGAGCAAATTGAGAAGCAACTACTTCCTGTGAAACGTAAAATGGAAGATTTGATGTCATCTGTTGAAGGAATTGTTAATTCAATTACCGCATTTTGGGACACTTCTGCTGCAAATACATTGGATCAAGGATTGAATGAGGTTAAAATTGCTATTTCGAGATTCGGTCGTGTAGCGTACAATGTTGATAACATGATTGATGAGGAAAAAGCGAAGTTAGGTCGTATATTCGATAATGTGGAGTCGATCACCAAAAATTTTCAAGAGACTAATAAAGAGATCAAACAAGCAGTGGGTAATGTTAAAAACCTTTCGGATTCATTGCTTACGGTAGATTTTAAATTAGCTATGGATGAGGCGATTACAACTATGCAGAATGTCAATTCGTTGCTCGAAGAAACATCCAAAGGTAATGGAACCCTCGGTAAACTGCTTGAGGATGAACAACTCTACGAAGAACTAAACAAAACGAACCAACGCCTGCAAGAACTTGTTGAGGATATTAAAGTGCATCCAGAACGTTATATCCACATGTCTGTTTTTGGTGCTAAAATAAAGGGTGCGCCGATGACAAAAGAAGAGGAAAGGAAATTGAAAAAAATATTAGATACCATTCAGTAAATTAATTAGTAAAAGATGATTTCAATTATAATTTTTGCCGTTTTACTCATTGTTGGAATTGGAGCATTCGCTTTGAATTCAAGAAAGATTAGAAGTAATATCCTAATGGGACGCGATGTAGACCGTTCAGATCAAAAAGGAAAGCGCTGGAAAACGATGGCGCTAATCGCTTTTGGTCAGAAAAAAATGTTCAAGCGCCCTTTACCAGCTATTTTGCACTTTATGCTCTATGCAGCCTTTGTGATTACCCAGATTGAGTTAATCGAAATTATTGTGGATGGTCTTTCTGGGGATCACCGTGTATTCAGGTCTGCACTCGGCGGATTTTACACGTTCATGATTTCATTTATTGAGATCTTATCGGTACTTGCATTTATCGCGACATTCATTTTTTTAGCGCGCAGAAATCTTCTGCACATACCGCGCTTTCGCATGAGAGAAATGAAAGGATGGCCAAAACTTGACGGTAACTTGATCCTGATCATGGAGTTGATTCTGATTTGTTTCATTTTTATGATGAACGGAGCAGATGAAGTGTTGTACCGAAGAGATTTGTCGCATGCCACGGCATTAGGAGATGAAAGTTTTGGATTTGCTATTTCTCAATTTGTTGGCCCTGCACTTTTTGGTGGACTCGACGAAGCGGCATTACATACTGTTGAACGTATCGGGTGGTGGGGACATATTTTTATGGTATTTACCTTTTTAAATTACCTCCCATTTTCAAAGCATTTCCACATTTTATTGGCTTTTCCAAATACCTTTTATTCTAACCTCGAGAAAAAAGGGAAATTTACCAATATGGAGTCCGTTACAAAGGAGGTTAAACTTATGATGGATCCCGATGCTGATCCTTATGCTGCTCCTGCTGGAGACGAACAACCACCAGAGCGATTCGGAGCAAAAGATGTACAGGATCTCACCTGGAAAAATTTACTGGATTCTTACACGTGCACGGAATGTGGAAGATGTACTGCCGCTTGTCCTGCAAACCAAACGGGTAAATTGCTTTCTCCACGTAAAATTATGATGGATACACGCGACCGTTTGGAAGAGAAGGGGAAAGGCATGCGGAAAAATGGAAAAGATTACGATGATGGCAAATCATTGTTAAACGATTATATTACTCAGGAAGAGTTGTGGGCATGTACATCTTGTAATGCCTGTGTAGAAGAATGTCCAGTTAATATTGATCCTTTGTCGATCATCATGGATATGCGTAGATACTCTGTTATGGAGCAATCTGAAATTCCAACAGAATTAGCAGGTATGATATCCAATATTGAAAATAACGGAGCACCATGGCAATTTAGTCAGGATGATCGACTGAACTGGAAAGACGAAGAATAAAAGAAGATATCAATAGATTGTAAAGCAATATTAAGATTATGAGTGAATTGATGAAAGTGCCTACCATGGCTGAAATGACAGCAAACAACGAAGTCCCTGAAGTACTGTTTTGGGTGGGTTGTGCTGGTAGTTTCGACGATCGCGCAAAGAAAATCACTAAGGCTATTGTAAAGATACTGAATAAATGTGATGTGAAATTTGCGGTGTTGGGCGCTGAAGAGTCCTGCACTGGCGATCCTGCTAAACGTGCTGGAAATGAATTTTTATTCCAGATGCAGGCCATGATGAATATTCAGGTCCTGAATGGCTATGAAGTGAAGAAAATTGTGACGGGTTGTCCGCACTGTTTCAATACACTAAAGAATGAATATCCAGAACTCGGAGGAAACTATGACGTTGTGCATCACACGCAATTGATTCAGTCGCTGATCGAGGATGGAAAATTAACCATGGAAGGTGGAGATACATTCAAGGGAAAGAAAATAACGTTTCACGATCCTTGCTATTTAGGAAGAGCAAATGATGTTTATGAGGCTCCGCGCCAAATGTTGCAAAACCTCGACGCTGAATTAGCAGAAATGAAACGCTGTAAAACAAAAGGTTTGTGCTGTGGAGCAGGTGGTGCTCAGATGTTTAAGGAGGCGGAAAAAGGTGATAAAGAAGTGAATGTTGAGCGTACAGAAGATGCCCTCGAGGTTGAGCCAGATGTGGTAGCTACAGGTTGTCCTTTTTGTAATACTATGATGACTGATGGCATTAAAAATAAAGAAAAAGAAGATAGTGTTCAGGTCATGGACGTGGCTGAACTAATTGCTTCTGCTGCTGATTTGTAAAAATTTCAAACGATGACTCAAGAGCTATTTAAGGATTTTCCTAATGATGCACGTGTTTGGATTTATCAAACTAATCGTGCATTGACTGAAAAAGAAATACAACTGATCGACCGCAAATTACAGTCCTTTGTTAAGGATTGGGCGGCACATGGAGACCAATTGTGGGCAAATGCTCAAGTTGTAAATCCTTTCTTTGTCGCCGTTGCTGTCAATGATAAGTTAACACCACCTTCGGGATGTTCCATAGATGCTTCTGTAAAAAAATTGCAAGAGTTAGAATTACAGCAAATTGCAGACAAATTTGATATAAAATTATGATCAACATAAAAAACCTAACTGTACGAAACTTTATGAGTGTCGGTAATGCTACACAGGCCATTGACTTCAATCGGCAGGACTTGACACTGGTATTAGGAGAGAATCTCGATCTAGGAGGTGACGGC
>CAJXMN010000097.1 GCA_913056215.1 uncultured Flavobacteriales bacterium
AAACTCAAGGAACTGGAAAGCTATTCAACGCTCGGTTACGAAGGAGAAAAAGTGTTGATTCGGTTGGAGTGGGAGTAGGATAACCAAACAAAGAACATCCCCCCATCTCGTTCACGGCAACTCATAAACATATAATCTAACTCAGAAAGTAGTTTAAAGAACAAAACAGAAGCAATAGTATAAAACACCTTTAAATCTCATGTTGAACTGTTCCGAATAGCCCTCAATTCATTGCCTTCCATTTATACCTTCCAGGGATTGCTCAATCCCTTTTTCAGACCTCACACAGATTTGAATCTACTCAGATCGAAAAAAATTACCATTTTTGTGTCGAAAATGAGTAAAACTATGAAAAACACAATATGGATGTTTGCATTGTCGGCTATACTTTTGGCTTGTGGCACGACAAAGCAGAAAAAAAACGAAACAGTTGCCGATAGCAGCTCAAAGACGGAGAAAACTGAAAAAGAAGTTCGGGAAACAGAAGCAGTTGCAACAACAAAAGATGCGGAAGAAGAAGCTGAAGAAATCATTGAACGATCGCGTTATAATGCGGCGGCAACGATTAAAACCGACCTGATTCATACCGAACTGGATGTTCGTTTTAACTGGGAAGCATCACAACTGATTGGAAACGCAACGTTGACTTGTTCACCTTATTTTTACGACACGGACAGTCTGATCCTTCAAGCTAAGGCGATGGATATTAACAGCGTCCAACTCGAAGGAGAAGCACTCGAATTTAACTACACCAACGACAGGGTCTTGCGAATAGGTCTCGATCGTGAATATTCCCGGGATGAAGAATATACAGTCGCTATCGATTATGTTGCCAACCCCGAGCAAAAAGAAGAAGGGGGGAGCAGCGCAATCAAAAGTGATAAAGGACTCTACTTTATAAATCCAAAAGGAGAAAATCCGGATCAGATGCCCCAGATCTGGACACAGGGCGAGACTGAAGCGAGTTCCGTTTGGTTTCCGACCATTGACCGTCCCAATCAAAAAACAACGCAGGATATCTACATTACTGTAGAAGATAAGTACAAGACACTGTCCAACGGATCCCTGGTTTCTTCTGAACAAAATGAAGATGGTACACGCACCGATCACTGGAAACAGGAGTTGCCTCATGTGCCGTATTTGTTCATGATGGCTGTTGGTGAATTTGAAGTGGTAGAAGATAGTTATACAAAACCAGATGGTACGGAAATGCCCGTTCATTATTACGTAGAACCTGAATGGAAAGAACACGCTCAAGCTATTTTTGGTGAAACTCCTGAAATGATAGGCTTTTTCTCCGATTTATTGGGGGTTGATTATCCATGGGATAAATACCACCAGATCGTAGTGCGCGAATACGTTTCAGGTGCTATGGAAAACACGAGTGCTGTCGTTTTTGGTGACTTTGTTTATAAAACGAAACGCGAACTCATCGATGGAAATGATCATTCTATTATCGCACATGAGTTGTTTCACCATTGGTTTGGAGACCTCGTAACCTGTGAAAGTTGGGCGAATTTACCACTCAATGAATCGTTTGCCAATTATTCTCAGTACTTGTGGGACGAACACTATTACGGTCGTGATCAGGCCGATTATTATGCTGAGAAAGAAGCAGATGGTTATTTCCAACAAAGCGCTCAGGCGGGTCACCACGATATGGTGTGGTACGACTACGAGAGCAAAGAAGATATGTTTGATACGCATTCCTACAACAAGGGAGGTCGTATTTTGCACATGTTGCGCTATTACCTGGGTGATGATGCTTTTTTTACCGCGCTTCAACACTATTTAAAAGAAAATGCTTACCAACCGGTAGAAATGCATCAATTGCGTTTGGCATTTGAAAAAGTATCGGGTGAAGACCTCAATTGGTTCTTTAATCAATGGTTTTTTGAATCTCACCATCCGGAATTAGAGGTAGCGCATGAAATATTGGAAAACGGTGATGTGGAGTTGACAGTGCGTCAGGAGCAAGACCTCGAAGAAGCACCATTGTACAAATTACCGCTTCAGGTCGATATTTACGCCGATGGTTCAAAGACTACACATGATATTGTGGTAAATAAGAACATCAACACTTACAACTTTTCGGTAGAAGGAACTGTAGAGAATATTGTTTTTGATGCACAGCGCGTATTGCTCGGTGCTGTTGATCACGATAAGCCGCGCGAATGGTACGTGAACCAATTTTACAATGCTCCTTTATACAAAGATCGCGAACAAGCTGTGATTTACGGTTCCCGATTGCGCAATGAAAAGGGTCGTCAAATGATATTAGACGCACTCGAAGATGACTTTTGGTACATTCGTCAGCAGGCCATCGGGAAGTTAGATAAAGTCTTGAGTAAGCGACCTGAGGATGTGCGAAAAGCTGTCATAAGTCGCATTAAAAACGATGATAATTCAAAAGTGAGAGGATCGGCCGTACGGTTTTTGGCGAATAACTTTTTTGAAGATCCACACGCCGAAAAAACACGGGAGCTGTTAACGAAAGTGATCAATAGCGACAGCTCTTATTTCACGATTTCACAAGCCTTGAATGGGTTGACTAAAGGGTCAGATAAAGACACCGAAAAAGCACTGAAACTTGCAGAGAGTCTTGAGGATGAGCGCTCGTCTAAGTTACGTGCGCAAATAATGGGTATTTATGCCAAGTTCGATCGTCAGGATAAACTTGATTTTATGAAACAGTCTTTATTGGAGAAATCGGTAACAGGATATGATGCGATCGGTGGAATGTCTAACTTTACGTCGCTTTTAAAGAAAAGTGACTTGGAAATACAGGAAAAGTATATCGGTACGCTTGAGGAACTCTCCGAAGGAGGGAGTCCATACATCAATGCTGTGTTGCCGATGAATGTGATGGGCCTCAAACGCTCTGCAGATGACCGCGTGAGCGCTTTAAAAAGTGAAATTAAAAAACTAGAAGAAGCTAATAAGTCTGGTGAAGTGACCATGAAAGAAGGAGAATTGAAAAAAGCGGAAGCCTTTGCTCAAAAAGTAACCGAGCTCCTCATGAAAGTGAGTCAATAACGAAAGATCCAATAAACCAATCAGATGACCCGCTGCTAATAGGTAGCGGGTTTTCTTTTTGATATAAATCAAGTGTGATTGTGTAGCTTGATGATAAAAGGCTGTTATATGAGAAAGTCGTACCGTCATTCGGTTATTTTGTTCTGCGAATTTCCTATTTTTGTAGCTTCAAAATCAGGTACCTATGAAAAAGTTAATTTTTATCCTCCTCAGTTTGTTTTTCTTGGCTCATAGTTGGGCTCAGAAAGATGATTTAGACAAAGGCATTTATGCTTCTATGCAAACTGGTAAGGGAGAAATATTTTTGGAATTATATCCTGAAAAGGCCCCGCTGACGGTAGCGAATTTTGTAGGTTTAGCTGAAGGAAACCTGAAGGTGTTTGATTCTATTAAGCACAAAGAACCTTATTATGATGGTGTCGTTTTTCATCGTGTGATCAGTGATTTTATGATTCAGGGTGGAGATCCTACAGGAAAGGGTTCTGGAGGTCCGGGCTATCAATTTTGGGATGAGGCTGACAATGGTCTAAAGCATGAAAAAGGAGTGATATCGATGGCTAACGCAGGTCCGCACACCAACGGAAGTCAGTTTTTTATTACACACGTAGCTACCCCGCATCTCAATGGAAAACACACTGTTTTTGGTAAAGTTCTGGAAGGACAAAACGTCGTGGATCAAATTGAACAGAATGACACCATCCAAACGGTTGAGATAATACGTAAGGGGTTAAAATACAGCTTGTTTTATAATCCATCGCGAAGATTTAGAAAGGCTTATGAGTCGAGGACAAAAGTTGTTGAAAAGCAACGCTTAAAAGAGGAAAAAAGAAAAGCCCAGGATAAAGTACGGCTCATTGAAGCTAAAGAGCAATCACCGGAAGAATATAAAACTTACTTTTTAGATTTGATTAAACAAATGGATCCTGATGTGCAACAGACGGAATCAGGTCTAGTGTACAAAATTACGAGCGAGGGTGGTAAGAAAAAGGCAAAACCGGGTGACAAGGTAAGTGTTCATTATGTTGGAAAAAGATTATACGGGGATAAGTTCGACGCTTCGCGCGATCGCGGAAAACCGCTTGAATTTAAATACCAGGTACAACGCCTGATCAAGGGGTTCGATGAAGGAATAGGTCTGGTCGGAGAAGGAGGAGAAATTACAGTTTATATACCCTATTATCTGGGATATGGGAAACGCGGAAAACGTCCGCAAATCCCCCCTTATGCAGACCTTATTTTTGAAATAGAACTTTTATCCGTTGAAAAAAAGTAATATGCGTCATATACTTCTCTTCTTATTCCTGGCTTGCTTTCCTTTTGTTCGAGCGCAAAAGACCAAAATCGTAGTGAAAGATATACAAACGATGGAGCCCGTCGCTTTCGTTAAAATTGGAGACGGTATTATGACCCCCGTTCTGACGGATATCGACGGCTTGGCCACACTCGAAATTTTGCCCGAAAGAAATTATAGTTTCACTTTTTTTGAATATGAAGACACCACGATCGCAGGTAGCGAATTGCTGGAAGATCCCGAAGTGCTCTTAGTTCCTGATGTTCAAATGATGGATGAGGTCGTCATCGAACCAGGTGTGAATCCTGCGCACCGCATCATACAGAATGCCATGGATCATCGAAAAGAAAATGATCCCTTGCGGAATGATGCTTTTCGTTACGATTCGTATTCAAAATTTTATATTACGGGTGAAACGGAAGATGATTTTAACCGCGATACAATATCAGATTCCAGTTCTCTTGCTACACTTGATTTATTGGATCGTCAATACCTCTTTCTCACGGAAACAGGAGCAACGCGGATTTTCTCACCCCCCAATTATGACAAGGAAATTGTAAATTCATATAACGTTTCTGGGGTAAAAGACCCCATGTTTGCCACATTGGTCAATCAGTTCCAGTCGTTTAGTTTTTACGACAATAATTTTGAGATTAATCAAGGGGAGTACATCAACCCAATTGCCCCTGGGAGCTTACGCCGCTATCTATTTATCCTTGAAGACACATTATTTCACGGTAAAGACACCACTTATACAATCAAATACCGACCACGAAAGGGAAAGAATTTTGAAGGACTGGAAGGATACTTATTTGTCAGTACGAAAAATTGGGCGCTCGAAAAGGTAATTGCCTCACCTTATGAGCAAAGTTCGTTTGCCCAGGTTAAGGTTATCCAGTCCTATCGCTATACCAATGATAAAAAATGGTTTCCGCATAAATTGAGTACGGAATTTGCTTTTAAGGGGCTTTCGATTGGCAAATATTCTGAGGCCATTGGAAAAAGTAACCTTTACATTAAAGATGTAGCGTTTAATATTGATGTGAAACGTAAGGCATTTAACCCTGTTCAGTTAGAAGTGAAACCAGGCGCATTGGAAGATACGAATCAATTGAAAAAAGTGCGCGAAACGGATAATACGGCTAAAGAGTTAAAAACTTATCAGGTTATTGATAGTATTGGGGAAGAAAACAACCTTGATCAAATGGTCAATGCCTTTAAAATCCTATCTACAGGTGAAGTTCCATTGGGCGTTTTTAGTCTACCCATTGACCGGATTATAGATTTCAATCAACAGGAAGGATATCGACTCGGTGCTGGTATATCTACCAACAGCAGGTTGAGTAAGTGGGTGAAAACGGGAGGATATTTTGCCTATGGCTTACGTGACAAAGCATGGAAGTGGGGTGGAGATCTCGGATTTATTTTTCATCAAAAAAACAACGTTGGACTCCATTTTCACTATAGCAAGGATTTATTTGAACGTGGTGGAGAAAACCTCTTGCACAACGAATTCAATCTTTCAGATCAATCGTTGTACCGTGACTTTTTTATCAATCGACTGGATCGGCAGCGCAAAGCACAAGTGCGTTTAAAGGGATACATTCGCCAAAATCTTAAAGTTCAATTGTTTGGGAATTATCGACGTTTTGGGTTCTCTGACCTCTATCGATTTGAGCCTTCTCAAACAGGTCAAACCTCCTCTGCTGGATTTGATGTCGCAGAAGTCGGAATGGAAGTACAGTGGAATATCCGCGAAAAAGTGATGTTGCTCGGTGATCGGCGCGTATCATTAGGCACGAAATTCCCACGCATTAACATCAAAGCTTACCGTGGAATACAGGGGCTTTGGGATGCTCAGTACGATTATTACCGCATGAATCTGACTATTGATCAGGACTTCTCCATTCGTGGATTAGGGGACTTGAAACTAGCAAGTAAATCAGGAATGACGATAGGAGATGTGCCGCTGACGCTTGAACAAGTGCAACAGGGAACAGCGAGAGACTGGAATTTAACGGTGTCGAATACCTTTGAGACCATGCGCCCTGCAGAATTTTTTAGTGATCGACAAACGGCGCTCTTTATGCGATTTAAATTTTTACCGATTAAAAATATAGCCGATTTCACACGCCCCACTTTCGTTGTTCACAGTGCGGCAACCGTTGGTACGATGGAGAATCAGTCTTTTCATAAGAACTACGCTTTTAAGGTTCCAGAAAAGGGATATTATGAGTCAGGTTTAATCGTTGAGAATTTGTTAATGTCGGGCTTCAATGGTTTTGGTGTGGGTGCGTTTTATCGCTATGGACCCTATGCATTTGACAATACAAGTGACAACTTTGTATACAAACTCTCAGTGACCTTCAATTTATAATTGGTCGTTTGTCGATTCTCCCTTAATTTTAGCAATGCATGTGGAGTGATCAGTTAAATATTTTGAGTAAGTTGAACGCTCAGCGGTGTTGGAATGTGCTTCGTCTGCGATTTTCATATATGCTGGCGAAACGGTTTAAACGTATTCGGCAACGTGCGCTTCCCTTTGCGGCGAGTATAGAACCTACAACAGCTTGTAACCTGGGATGCCCGGAATGTCCCAGTGGTCTCAAACAGTTTACCCGTCCTATTGGTCGATTACAATTGGATCTTCATGAGAAAATGTTGGATCAGCTTGGAAAACAATTGTTTTACATCAATTACTACTTTCAGGGGGAACCTTTTTTACACCCTCAATTCCTGGACCTGATCAAAGCAGCACATCGACGAAAAATTTATACCGCAACTTCTACTAATGCACACTTTATCACTGAAAAGAAAGCGGAAGAAATTGTTAGTTCAGGATTAGACCGCATGATTATTTCAATTGATGGATTGACACAGGAAACATACGAACAATATCGTCGCAAGGGTAAATTGGAAAAAGTGATTCAAGGCACAGAGAATATGCTTCGCGCCAAGAAAAAATTGAATCGAAATACGCCGCACCTGATATTTCAATTTTTAGTGGTGCGACCCAACGAACATGAGGTGGATGATATCGTGAAGTTAGGTGATGAAATGGGAGTGGATGAGGTTCGTTTGAAGACTGCTCAGCTATATGATTACGAGAACGGCAACCCATTGATGCCACACAACGAGAAGTATTCGCGCTACCGCAAGAATAAAGCGGGTAAATTCGTGCCGAAATACCACTTAAAAGATCATTGCTGGAGAATGTGGTCTTCCACTGTGTTGACTTGGGATGGTAAAGTAGTGCCCTGTTGTTTTGATAAAGACGCGAAACATGTGCTCGGCGATGTGACCAAAACACCCTTTAAAAAAGTCTGGCGCCATCCGCAATATCAAGCCTTTCGAAAACAAGTATTCACCGACCGCCAATCAATTGATATCTGTCAAAACTGCTCAGAAGGCACAAAAGTCTGGGCGTAATATATATTGCCTCACCACCTCCCTCTTGCTCTTGCTCTCCCCTCTTGCTGTATACTCCTGCCCCTCACTGAAAAGTGTTCACCCTCAAGATGTCTTTTTCGATAAGTTTTTTGGCGATTTGAACCGCGTTGGTAGCAGCACCCTTTCGCAAGTTATCTGCAACAATCCACATATTTAATGTATTTTCAAACGTTTCATCGCGCCGTAGTCGCCCCACGAAAACATCATTTTTCCCTGCCGCATAGATCGGCATTGGATACGTATTTGTCGCTGGATTATCCTGCAATTTTAACCCAGCAGTTTCGTGAATGATTTTACGCACCGCATTGATATCGTAGTCGTTTTCAAATGTAACATTTACCGCCTCTGAATGTCCGCCCTGAACGGGAACGCGTACCGCTGTCGCAGACACTTTTACCGATGGATCCAGGATTTTTTTAGTCTCGTTGCTGAGCTTCATTTCCTCTTTAGTGTAACCGTTATCCATGAAGATATCGCAATGCGGAAGGCAGTTTTGATCAATGGGGTATGGGTAGGCCATACTGCCTTTGCGATTAGATCGCTCACTATTCATCTGCTCTACGGCTTTTATTCCTGTACCGGAAATGGATTGGTAAGTGGACACCACTACTCGTTGAATGGTGTATTTATTGTGCAGTGGAGCGAGTGCCATTAATAGTTGAATCGTTGAGCAATTCGGGTTCGCAATGATATAATCGTCAGCTTTCAGCAGATCGCCATTAATTTCAGGGATGATTAGCGGATGATCGGGGTGCATGCGCCATGCTGAAGAATTATCAATGACACGACACCCGATAGCGGCAAATTTGGGAGCCCATTCCAGTGATGCCTCTCCACCCGCTGAGAATAAAGCGACATCAGGACGTTTTTCAATCGCAGTTGCCAGGTCAATAACAGGGTATTCTGTTCCGCCAAATGAAATGGTTTTACCTACCGAACGTTGCGATGCGACTGGTATTAATTCGCTCACCGGGAAATGTTGTTCTGCCAGTACTTTTAACATGACCGCCCCAACCATTCCTGTGGCTCCAACAACTGCTACTTTCATACTTAACCGTTTTTTTGCAAAGATAGTGTTAATTCGCTCCCGTCCATAGAAATGAGCAACTAAATTAAAAATATAACAAGTAGTTAAATAAAAACACAAATAATCGTGAAGCTTGAATGGAAACATTAATTTTCTGTTACTTATCGTAACTAAAAGGCTTTTCATTTTATCGAAAGCCTACGATCTGCTATATTTGTTTGAAAAACCGATATTCGGTGCTACTTTAACGTATGAAACAACTCATTATATTTTTGATCCTGGGATTGATGTCAACATCCCTCTGTGCTCAGCTCACAGAAGACTTCAGTGATGGCGATTTTTCAAATAACCCCAGTTGGACGGGAGACGACAGCATTTTTGTGGTCAACCCTGCTGAACGCCTGCAATTAAACGCCACTATTCCGGGAGATGCATATCTTTCTGCCCCACATAACTTAACTCAGCTTACGGAACGTGAGTGGCGATTTAACCTGCAGTACGATTTTAATCCTTCCGGATCGAACGGAGGAGAAACGTATTTAACGGCTGTGAGTCAGGACTTGTCGAGCTCTCCTGATGGTATTTATTTTAGAATTGGAGAGTCGGGTAGCAATGACCCCATTGAATTAATTGAACGTGACGGCGGAACCGAAACGACAATACTGAGTAGTGCAGGCGGTCTTGTAGCATCTGATTTTAATGTCTCGGTTAAGATTATTCATCGAACAAATGGAGATTGGGAGTTGTACACAGATCCTGCTGGCGGAAGTGCGTTTCAATTGGATCAACCTCCTGTGAATTATCCGACTACAGTTGGCGGCCAGTACCTCGGATTTTGGGTAGAATACACTTCGAGCAACGTGCAAAATTTTCAGTTTGACGATATTTACGCGGGACCTGTGCAAGTGGATAATACGCCGCCAGAACTCGTCGAAGTTACTGCAATTAACGATAATACGCTGGAGCTGTTATTTGATGAAGGAATTGAACAAACTTCGGGAGAAAACACAGCGAACTATAACGTGAATGGTGGCATTGGAGCACCTTCTTTGGTGCAACGCGATGCCGTGAACCTGGCGATGGTTACAGCGACCTTCCCTACCACATTTACAGTTGGTGATACATTGACACTTACTGTAGAAAACGTACAAGATTTTTCAGGAAACGCGATGACGAGTGGAGCAGATAACTTTCAATTTATTACTTCTCAAACGCCCGAATATGGTGATATTATCATCAATGAATTTATGGCGAATGAAGCACCTGTCGCTGGTTTGCCCGAAACAGAGTTTATCGAACTCTACAACCGCAGTGAAAAATATTTTCATCTGGAAGATTGGCAGCTGTTAGATAATAACTCAGCAGGCACCATTCAGGATATTTGGATTTATCCTGGTGAGTATGTCATTTTAGTACCGACCAGCGGGCTTCCTGAATATCCCCAGGCCATGAATGTGACGAGTTGGGCGAGCCTCAACAATGCTGGAGATGAAATTACGCTCACGACGCCTGGTGGAATTGTTGTGGACGAACTCGTTTATACCGATGATTGGTATGGTGATGAAGCAAAAGAAGACGGCGGGTGGTCGCTCGAACGCATTAATCCGGAATTGCCCTGTTCTGGAGCTGATAACTGGAGGGCGAGTACGCACCCCGACGGTGGAACACCTGGTACAGAGAATGCGGTGATAGACATTTCTCCAGACACCGAAAATCCTGTGGTGACGGATGTCAAATCGACGAATGCGAACCTCGTAGAGCTAACTTTCTCGGAGGGAATGGATTCATTAAGTCTGGCCAACGCAACGATTACATTTGCCCCTGATTTAACCATTTCGGCGCGCCTGATTGAATCGACGTATCCGGGAGAAATGACCTTGATTTTTAACGACAATATCCCCGCGGGTGCGGTACACCAAATTGAAATTTCAGGGGCTGCCGATTGTTCCGGCAACCCATTGAGTTTTTCAGGTGAATTTGTCTTACCTCAGACCCCTGGAAAAGGTGATTTGCGCATCAATGAAATTTTATTTAATCCAGCTACGGGGGGCTCTGATTTTGTGGAAGTTGTTAACACATCTGACAAGTATATTGATTTGAAAGATTGGGCACTGGCGAATTATGATGATACCATTGCGAGTATAGACGTTATTAATCAGCATTTCGTTTTGGCACCGAAAGGATACGCCGCACTGACGACCGATAAAAGTCATCTCGTTACGGAATATCCTTATGCTGTGCCCGATCAGATTATCGAATTGCCGGATTTACCGAGCTATAACAATGATTCCTCTACCGTCTACTGGATCTATTCCGATACGGTGATGGATCGCGTGTCTTATAGCGACGAGTGGCATTACGAATTGCTACAGTCAGATGACGGGGTGAGTTTGGAAAAATTTGATCCAAATTTGGCATCTAATGATCGCGATAGTTGGCATAGTGCTAGTGAAACGGAAGGGTTTGCAACACCAGGCAAGGAGAATTCTCAATCGATCAAGCCGGGTGCACCTCAAGGAGAAATCACACTTTCGTCTTCTTCGTTTTCTCCAGATAATAATGGAGTAGAGGATGCTTTATTGATTTCTTATAAGGTGAATACTCCGAATTTATTAGGAAACCTGGTCGTATATGACGATAAAGGACGCAAAATGAAAACATTACTTTCTGATCATTTATTGGGAGCCGAAGGAACAGTACAGTGGGATGGCACTACTGATGGTGGAAAAAAGGCGTCCATAGGTCCCCACATCATTTTCTTCACGGCGTTTGATGTCAACAACGCCACTGTCATTGAAAAGAAAAAGGTAGTGACTGTCGCGGGACAGTTGTAACAATGAGAAGCAGTATGGACGTATCGCAATACGCCCATACTGCTCCGCCACACCTTGCTCCGTGAAATTTTTCGAAAAAACCACCAAAAAATTTGGAATTCCAAAACTGGGGGGGGGTAGATTTATGTTCTAACACCATTTAAAACAATTATTTATGAAACGATGGAACTTAATCACCTTCCTCGGTGCAATTTCTTTTTTGGGATTATCCACATCAGGCGTAAGC
>CAJXMN010000098.1 GCA_913056215.1 uncultured Flavobacteriales bacterium
TGACGCGCTCGGTGTGGAACAAGTTGAAGGTATACACTGTGAGCCTACGGGAGAGTTTGCTCACAATCCGGAACCTCTTCCGGCACATTTGGAAGATTTATCTACGACAATCGTTGAACGAGAAGCAGACCTGGGCATCACCGTTGATCCGGACGTTGACCGCCTCGCTTTTGTCTGTGAAGACGGAACTATGTTTGGTGAAGAATATACGCTGGTTGCGGTGGCAGATTTTGTCCTTTCGCAAAAAGGTGGAGCCACGGTTTCTAACTTGTCTTCTACGCGCGCGCTACGCGATATCACGGAGCAATACGGTTACGAATACCATGCAGCTGCAGTAGGCGAAGTTAATGTGGTTGAAAAAATGAAAGCAGTCAACGCAATCATCGGTGGTGAGGGGAATGGAGGTATCATTTTACCTGCTGCACATTACGGAAGAGATGCGCTCGTTGGTATCGCTCTATTTCTGACCCACCTGGCACAATCAAAACAAAAGATGAGTGATTTGCGCGACAGCTATCCGCGATATGTTATTTCCAAAAATAAAATTCAACTCACACCAGATGTAGACGTAGATGGAACGTTGAAACGCATTGCTGAGCAATTTAGCCATAAAGAAATCGATTTAACTGATGGTGTTAAAATCTACTTTAGTGACAGCGAATGGGTACACCTTCGAAAAAGTAATACGGAACCTATCATTCGTATCTATGCGGAAAGCAAGAGCAAAAGTGAAGCTGAAGCACTTGCAAAAGGAATCATGGAAGACATTCACGCAAAAGCGTAATCCTTATTAATAGCTCTTATCAATGTGCTTCTCACAATGCCCTCATTGAGGACACGCTCTTAGTAGCACAAATTAACGAGTCCTTTTGCATAGTTGGACCATTTCGAGGTATGTAAAAATCTGGAGCACTTGCTTATTTGCAACACAGCAGAATAGCCAATTATCAAATTTACACTACTTTTGCAACGATTGTAAAACTTTCCAATGATGAATGTATACCTCGACAATGCGGCAACAACACCCATAGCGGAGGAAGTCCTCCAGGTAATGATTCCTGCTCTGCGCAATGAATTTGGCAACCCTTCCTCCACTCACCAGTACGGTAGAAAGGCGAAAGGAGCTGTCGAAGGAGCGCGAAAATCAATCGCTGAACGCATTCATGCTCGTCCCTCGAGTATCGTGTTTACCTCAGGAGGTACTGAAGCGGATAACATGGCGATCCATACAGCAATCACATCATTACAGGTTAAAACAATCATCACTTCTCCGATTGAACACCATGCCGTGCTCCACAGCGTTGAAAACGTGCGCGACCATCAAAATATCAAGGTCAAAATGGTGCAACTCGACTCAAAAGGCAATGTCGATCTCCAACACTTAAACACACTGCTTGAAGCTTCCAATCAACGGACACTCGTCTCCCTTATGCACGCCAATAATGAAATCGGAACGTTGCTGCCGCTCGATGATGTTTCTAAAATCTGTCGGGAACACGGAGCGTATTTTCATTCAGACACCGTGCAGACGATGGGGCATTATCCCTTTAACTTAACAGCTCTCGATATTGATTTTATCACCTGCTCTGCGCATAAACTCCACGGTCCCAAGGGAGTTGGTTTCCTCTATGTGAATCCCGCCATTCCTTCCGTACCCTTTATTCAAGGAGGTGCTCAAGAGCGCGGCTTGCGCGGAGGCACAGAAAATCTGTACGGAATTGTAGGTCTCAATAAAGCACTCGAACTTGCGTATAACGCGATGGAGAAACATCAAACACATATTCAAGGACTCAAAACGTATATGATCGAGCAATTGCGATCAGCCTTTCCAGACATTGCCTTTCACGGTGAAATCGCTCCTGAAAACAGCTTGTACACGATACTCAACGTTTCTTTCCCTCCCAGTGACCAAAGTTCTATGCTACTCTTCTCGCTCGACTTGAAAGGAATAGCCTGTTCGGGCGGTTCCGCCTGCTCTTCAGGGTCTAATCAAGGATCTCACGTACTTGGTGGAATTCATGCAGATTCCGAACGTCCAAATGCACGTTTTTCGTTTTCCAGATACACTACAAAACAAGAAGTTGATTATACGCTCAAGGTATTGAAGGAAGCTTATGGGGGGTAAAAATAATCACTAAGCCCCCTCCCCTAACGTATTGACTTCACCAATAATTCTGAATAACTCGTCTGCTTGCGACTCGCTAAAAACACCGTCAATTCCGAGGCTGTGGTAACGCTTGAATGGATCGTCGTAGAGTTTTGAGACTTCGAGCTCACCGTTTTCGGTGAAGAAGAGTTTTATTGTATTGAGAAATTCTATCTGTACGGATGTTAATTCATATTTGTTGATGAAATCAGCGAAGGCTTGATCGACTTTTTCTTTGGTTAGCCCGGTGAGATGGATGATGAAATGAACAAGGTCGAGTTGCTCTCCTAGTTCTTTTTCGATCTTCTCTTTAGCTATTTCGTCGCTGAATAGAATACTTTCCAGACTGGCTAACTCTGAAGGGGTTATCTTTTCACCTTTTCGTATTCGATCTATTGTTACGTTGTCCTTATTTTCTTCAATTAACTGCTTTAAGCGTGTTAATGTCGAATTGAAAGGACTTTCATAATCTTTGCTATCATCGGGGGTGTTGAAGGCATGATGCTCGACTTTACCCTCATCTAATTCATCTTTGAAGTCTGTCGTTACGTAGCGTTGATCTTCCTTATCAATATGCTTCACTAAATCTCTTACCCCAGCTCTTATTTTTTCAAGATGCTTGATACCATCCTGTTCCCAGAATGTTTCTTCCAATGGCGCCTGTATTAAATCTTCGTTTTCTTTTATTGCCGGTATACTTGTCTTCTTCAATAACTTCTTTGAGGTTGTCGCTACTTTGGCGATGGGTTCCAGAAAACGATCTTTAAACTCTTGTGTGTTTGGTGACTCTAATCGTTTGATCATTAGTGTGTATAACAACTTGTCATAGAAGCGTGCTAAATCTGAATCTCCTTTTGATGGATGGATTAAAGGTGCTAATTCATCTTTGACCTCTTTCACTTCTCTTTTACTCAAATGATCCCAAACGGAACGGTTGTCTTTTCCATAAGCCATTACCGTTTTGAGCTTCATATTCACATCGAAACGATTTGGCTCTAATTGCGCCACCGAAAGATGTAGTTCATCTAACAATTGCGTTTTGAACTGCTGCAGTTCTTCATTGTCTTTAAAGCTATCGAGTTGTAAATATTGCGCCACATCAAGTTTAAGATTGAATACCACTTCGGTTAAACTCTTCTGAACACTTGGCTCTATTCCTTTTGGATTCTCTTTAAAAAATTCAAAATTATTGAACAAGTCAAAAATGTAAAATTCCTCCTTGTCTTCTCCTGGCCCAAAAAGTTCAGGTCTTGGGCGAGAACCTCGTCCTATCATCTGCCAGAATTTTGCATACGATTTAACGGGCTTATAAAATACCAAATTGACACAGCTCGGTGCATCAATTCCAGTATCCATCATATCTATGGAGATTGCTATTTGAGGCAATCGTTCTTTTTCTTCATCACAAAATCGAACAATAAACTCTTGTGATTTCGGTTCACTATGAGTGATCACTTTGACATAATCATTACTGAACAGTTCTCGATCCATTTCCAGTAACATATCTTTCAAGAATCGGGCATGTTTTTGGTTCTTAGCGAAAATGATAGTCTTGCCTAGTTCATCTCCACCCCGTTTCTTAATTCCATGTTCGAGAATATATGCTAGAACTTGTTTTGCCGTATCTTTATTGAATAACCATTTGTTTAATTCGGCTGGAGGAATCCATTCTGGTCCTTCAGCTTCCTCACCCTCCAAAATTTCTTCTTCGAATTGTTCTTTTTCCTCATCTGTAAGATCTTCATAGCTGATACCTTCGGTGTGGAACTTTGTCGGAACATCTATTCGGTGATAAGGTTCTAAATGACCTTCTGCAACAGCTTCATCAAATGTATATGCATCAGTTGGCGACTTATCTGGAAGTCCAAATGCCTCATACGTATTACGGTGAATACGATCTAATGGCGTGGCTGTTAGTCCCAGGAAAAGTGCATCAAAGTATTCAAAAATAGCCTGATATTTTTGGTAAATGGAGCGGTGTGCTTCATCAACAATCACAAGGTCAAAATGCCCAACGCCGTAATACCTTCCATCGCCGTCTTTGACCTTATCAATTAAGCCCATCATGGTTTGATAGGTGGAAAACGCAATGCGCGCGTCCGGATTATCTTTTTCTTCGATCAAATTGACGGTCGTATGTTCTGGTAGTTGCTTGACAAAATTACGTTTCGCTTGACTCACTAAACTAACTCGATCAGCTAAAAACAAGATGCGTTTAGCCCAATGACATTGCAACATGATCTTGGAAAAGGCGATGGATGTTCGGGTTTTCCCAGTACCTGTGGCTAATACCAAGAGTGCTCCACGATTTGTACCTATTAATTCACCTGTGCGCTTGTCGGTTCCTGCAAAACGTTCAGCTATACTACGAATGGAACGCATCTGATAGGGTCTTCCCGCAATAGCTGTATCAATGGATGCTTTGCGAATATCTTTTCTGTTCTCTCTTCTGTATAATAGTGTTTCTAATTCCGATTTTGTATAAAACCCATGAACTTTACGCGCACTTTTATAAAATGTATCGTCCCATAGAAAAATCTCGTACCCATTCGTATAGTACATAACAGGACGTTGGTCGAGCATTTTCTCCAATGCATCTGCATACAATTGTGCCTGATTCTCCCCTTTCGAGGCATTCTCCATGGATTTCTTTGCCTCAACGAGTGCAAGCGGCTTACCATCGTCACCCCACAGTACATAATCGACATACCCTGTTTCCGAGCTGTTGGTAGATTTAGGCATGAAACTTACCTTGTACTCTTTATCATTGGCTCCATTTAATTCCCATCCCGCTTCCCGCAATGAAACATCGATGAGTTGTTTTCTCGTTTCAGCTTCGTTGCGCGGATGATTGAGTTCATCTTCCTGATTCGCTTGCTTCTTGTTTTGTTCAATGGTTTCCTGAAGTTCCTGAATCCTTCGTTGGAAAAGTTCATTTTCTTCCTGAAGTCGCGCTCGTTCTTCTTGTTGTTGTTTCTGTTCCTCCTGAAAAGTTTTCAGTTGGCTCTCCATTTTATCCTGGAGACCATCCAGTTGCTTTTTTGTAAGCGTATTTCCTTTTTGATCAGGAACAAGATCCCAGTCAAATGTAACCAGATCACCTAAAGAATCAGTGGTGTATGATTTAGCGAACCATTTCGAAAAGTAATACAGGTTTTCCAACACGGTGAATGCATCTTCAGGAGCCACCGCTTTATTGTGTATGGCTAAATTACCTGTCTTTCGAATGAGGTGCAGCTCGTTATACATTTTATAGCTGAACTGATCTTTAAACTCAGGTGTAAGGAGTAAACCACTTAGGTTACCCTCATAAGGCATGTGCAGATCCTCATCGTTTCTATACATCCAGTTTACTGCCAACTCCAATGCCATACGTGCATAGGCTAATGACGCCCGATGATCTGTTCGTGCTAATTGCTCAGCACGATGTGCCCGATCAAACAAAGTTGACCATTGGTCTTTTAAGAAGTAGAAGTTGGTATGCATATCATTATTGTTTCTTCATATTGAATATCAATATTAACAATTCTTCCCGATCCAATCATAGATTGTCTGAACACTCACCCCAAGTGTTTTTGCACAGCTTCTAACATGCATTGGAGGTATTTCTTTATCTGCCTCTCGTATTATTATCGGGCGTTGACAATTCGGACATTTATATTTATGATGAGAAGCTTTTACACCTTTCTTTTCACAACCCAGGTGGAGCAGGTATTTGATAAAACATTTGGTTTTTACTGGTCGATTATTTCCCATCTATTACGCAACAAGATTGGTGATTTCACATTTTTTATCTTCTAAAGATAAGTTTTGTAATTCCCCTTCTTCATCTATGTACGCTTTGGAAAAGTTCTTCGTTTTAAACTTTTCTTTTGAGAAACCGTGACCAGTCAAGTAAAGTTCTTTTTCACTGGAAGTTAAACCCATGAAATAAGCAGCAAAATCCTCGAACGACTCCTTTAACATATCATGTGCCTCTTTCTTCGTATTACCGTAACCACTTAGATTTAGGGTTGGAGCATATAATACGTAACTACCATATTCTTTACCGCTAACGACTAATAAATGCGCTGAAAGGTTGTTCTTTTTCAGACGTATCGTTTCCTTAAAATCCTCAAGATTCTTCATATTGCCTTTATTCACATTTCGAAATTACGAAAAATATTAATCATCTCATCAGCTCTCATCTGCGATTTAACTCCATACCTTTTGAACTTTGGTTTTGTTAATGTCTTTCAAATCATCAACGAGCAACGTAAAATAGTTCGGATCTCCTTCACATTCGTGACGAAGATCATAGTAATACTCCCAGTCTAGCAAGGCTTTTCTTAGATCAATAGAGTGCGTCTGAGCCGTCTTATTGTTCAGACATTTTCGGACTTGATCCTGGGTCATATCCCAGAAATTGCCTTGCCCTACTTGGCTGTGCGAATGATCAGGAACAAAATACATCGAATCGTTTCCTAGTTGTTTTGCAAGGGTAACCAATTTCTCCCGATACTTTAAAAAGATGTCTAATATGTCAAAATCGTGGTGCATAATGATTTCGTAGTGACTTCTCCATTCACTTGTAAAAAGTGCGTTGCTCAAACTAGCTGCTCCTGCTGAAAGCTCTAGCTGATTTCCTTGATCAAAATAAATATCGTAGAGCAATGGGTTGTCTATAAAAGAATCACATATCTCTTTCAGTGAACCAGGAACATCTTTCCAACTTTCCTTAAACTTTCTTATTGGTGGATAATTCGTGTCTTTATTGATCATTATCCATTTGTACAGGTAATCGTTGTAATAGATGGGAATATTCT
Organism: uncultured Flavobacteriales bacterium; assembly: GCA_913056215.1. Taxonomy (GTDB): domain Bacteria; phylum Bacteroidota; class Bacteroidia; order Flavobacteriales_D; family Crocinitomicaceae; genus Brumimicrobium. The sequence goes on from CAJXMN010000098.1 coordinate 6,952, forward strand.
TCAATTCAGGATCGAGTATGAATTTATCTATCAGGTAAGCAGGATGTTCACTCACGTTTTCTATCGGGTAGTTTTCAATAGAATCCGCATAACCCTCCAAACTCACATAAGCATCAAAAACAAGATAGGTGTTAACCTTAAAGCACTCTGCCACCTGACGTACAAGTTTTTCAGGCTCCTTTAAGGAGAATGGATGATAAGTTAATATGTTCGTTTGCATTCCCATCTGCTATATACTTTCCTCAAGTTCAACTTGCGGCATTGGTTTTGAATCCTGAAAGTTTACCACCTTTAAGCGCATTCTACCTTTGTCTGAAAAGTGTCTCGAAATTTCGTATGTTTTTTCTGTAAAATCGTTTTGCTCTTTATCTCCGTAATAGTACAATTGAACTTGTTCAAGATTTTCATGTTCGAAAATTTGAGCAAGCATGGTGCGATCTGAAAGTCCTAAAGAATGCCCTAATACAATAACTTCAAAATTATCGCTATCAACAAAAGACATGAGTTTTTGGTAGTTCTCATCTTGGAAGTATTTAAACGATTTGATGTGTTTGAAGTAATCGTTATTGTTTTTTCGTTCCATCTCATGATACACATCATCGAGTTCGTCTCCGAAACCGAAAACAATGGACTCAGGGTTTTCAATTGAACCGTGAATTTGAATTAAGTCGAATCTAAATAACGTGTTGGGAATTTCATTAAAATATTGCTGAACCAGCGGAGTATAATTGAAGTTAACAAATAACGAGTTCGATTCAACTAAGGGTTGAACAAATCCACCTTCCTCAACATCTGAAATATCTCCTTCATAAGCATCTACTTGACTAAGAATAGTATAGAATGAAGAACTTTCAACATCCAACGTTATTTCCGAATAGTTCTCCTGAAGATATTTGACAAGTTTGTCCCTTAATGAATCTAGTGTATTATTTAGATCTATTAATTCATTAGGAGTCTCGTCTGCTCCATATCGTTTAAGAATTAATTTTAACTCCTGGTAATATGTATTCTCAATATCTACCCATCGATAAACCCCGTCGTCAAGAATCTTTCCAAATAAATTTGATTTAGGGTTAAGTTTATAGCCCTTCTTTTCTAACATTGATATTAGCTCTCGAACACTGGCACTTTGATTAACCCAATTCTCATATAGTAATGGACTGGTGTCTCCCTGTGATATACTTAAAATATCATCTTCAAAACAACCATTTTCACTCGCACGTAATGCCGCTGGTTTTAAGTACCACAACAAAAAATCCTCATATCTCGTCTTCGATCCGTGTGCTAAATCGAATCCGTTTCCAATGATAAATAGTTTATTCATAGTTTCTCGATTAAACCGGTTCCTCCTTCTTCAATTATGCGCACAATTTGCTTACTTACTGTTTCTGTAACGATTCCTGAACTGATCATTGTGGTCAGCTTACCAATGAACAATTGGCTCCATGTTTTCTTATTGAGGAAGTAATACTCTTTCATTTCATTAAGCTCCTTTGAAAGGTCATCATAGATGATCTCCTGACCATTTTCTAATTGTTGCATGCGTTCCAGTATCTCGTCTAATTTAGCGTTTGTTTCTTGTTTATCAGCTTCAAAAAAAGAATCCGCTGGAATCATGCTTTTGATTCCTTGCGCTTCATCTTCGAGACGAAATAGCAAATGATCGTAATGTTGAAGTTCAGGAGATGTTTCCGGATTTCTGGTTAACTTTTCTTTTCCGTCTCTTTCCAATCGAAAGAATCTGATCATTTCGCTGAGTAAGTGGTATTGCTTCTGCTCGCTGTTGTACTCGTATAGCCAATCTTTTACTCTTTTCAGATAAAGTCGATAGTTATGAATCGGTACTTCATTGTTACGAATGAAATGCTTGACTTGTTCTTGAATAATGTTCATAATGTGATTTTTGCTTATAAGCACAAGTATATTCTTGAATTACGCACTTGATCTGCACAGCAAGCGAATCTGCTAATTTTTTTGCTACTCTTTTCCGCCTTTATTGACATACTATTGACAATTTATTGACAGAATGACCATTCTATTGACATGAAAAAAATTATCATTAAACGCTGACCTTAAAACACACAAAGCCCTTGTATTTACTGACATTTATCTATTTCAAAGATCACACCTAAGACTATTTCTATCAACATTTATTGACAGTTTATTGACATTTTTCGTATTATTTCATTGGTTTTTGTCAATAAAATAAATAGTCCCTTTTTTCTTTCCCGATTTGGAAATAGTGTTTTCTTCCAACATTTTACCGATCATTGACCTCAAACTTCTCCTCGGAATGTCATCTCCTATTCTCTCATTTATTTCACCAATTTTGCTTTCAGGGTAATTCTTCAAATCTTCATAGATCAACTCTCTTAATCTATGAGGTTCAATTCTTTTTAGGTTCGTTTTTTCGATAAAATCCGTTGTGCGTATGAACTTTGGGTTTACGAAGTAGAAGGTTCCTTTTGTTTTACCTTTAGATAAAATCACTTTAAGCTCAATTAATCTACCCAGCCAATGTTGCAAGCCATTCGGTCGTGAAACATTGAGTGATTTTGATAATTCAGTAGCAGAAACACCTTCCTTTTGAGCAATCATACCCAAAGTAATCACTTCTTTTTGACGCAACTGAAGTTCCTTTGAGGCTTTATCCATAAGCTTCAAAACGTTTCTACTTACTATTTGCTTTTTAAGAGTAACAACTACACGATCATCACCTTCATCAACTTGGGGTACTTGTTTTCCATTTTCCAATAAAACTTCATAAACCTTATCATATCCACTACCTTCTTTCTCCATTAACTTCAGATCATAAAATAATTTAGAGAGTAGCGCATTTCGTTGAATAGATTTGGTTAAAATGTTTGAAGGAGTCACACCTAAAGGCAATAAACCAGGACTATGCACCTCCAGCCGATCAGTGTAAAGATTAATAAAAACATCTCCCTGCATTGTATAATTTCTATGAGCGAATGCATTCGCTATAATTTCTCGAATGGCTTCAGGAGGATAATTATAAATATTCTTTCGAAAGATGCCGTCCGAAATTTCAACAAACTCGTTCCATTCCGGTAGTTCATTCAAAATGCTACTTATTAGTTCTTTTGGATTAAGATCAAAATCATCCCATACTTTCTTGTTGATCTTATTTTCGTTTTCATCATACTTGATAAATTGAACTGAAGGCGCATAATGCAACAATGCCCTCTGCTGTCTATTACCAAGCCACAACACACCGAGGTTTGTTAAAAATCCTTCTTTATCAATTAAAAAATAATGTTCACAAATCTCTTCTTGAGACTTTTCTTTGATAAATGAACTAACACGTTCAGACCCTTGAATGTCTCCCAAAAAACGTTGGAGTTTGTTAACATCACAATCGTCCAATTTATACTTTCGAACAACTCGCTCTTCCCAGATAAAAGTATTCTTCTCTGCCGCCAACCTTTCAATTTGATCAGGTAAAATTGGATTACATTCATCAGAGACACGCATATAGTATTTACCATCTGTGGTGCTTGCTATTGTTTGCTTACTTCGAAAGATTTTTAACTCAATGTACTGACCTCCATTACTATGCGTGATTATTTGTGGAGCTATCCCTACATGAATCGTAAGTCCTGGTATCCTTTTATTAATTTGTTCGATCACCTCTGGATCAACTAATTGATCAGGATCAGGAGCATCTTGATCATCCTCAATTCCAATTAGTATTTTTCCACCAGCACCGTTAGCAAAGCAAACGCAATCTTTAGCTAACTCTTTCCAGTTTGCCTTTTTTGTTACGAATGACAACGACTTTTTGTCTAAATGACTGTTTTCTTTCATTAATAAGTAAAATTTGTCAAAACTAGATTTTTATGGATTCAACCACTCTCTATCAGGTTTAGCAAGTAATCTAGCATTATTATATGCCCAGTCTAAAGGGAGAATAGTATTTGCTCGATAAATCTCATTTTCTCTGGCAACAACAAGTGCTAAATCTGCTTTTTCAGGCTTCTCCAAACATAAAGGAAGGAGTAATTGTATGCCACCATTATAATACTGAGGAATCGCTGTTTTATAATTTCTTCTCACCCTTTTGATTGCACTATCGATTGCTGATCTGAGACGTTCCATTATCTGATCGTCAGACAAAGCTTGGAATGATTCAGGAAAACGATCCTCCCTATCATCGACAATATGCTCAAAGTCGGGAATCAATCTTCTATTGACATCATAGAGTAAATCAGTAGGGGAGGAAAAATAATGGGCTAATTTTGGTCTGTTTTGGAAGTGAGTCATTATTCTGTCACTTTCTCTTTCAAATTTAATAAACCTCCATTCTTGACTTTCCAAGTTTAGATAAGAGTAAGTTGGAGAAGGTGGATGATTTATCTCAAGATAAGCGAAAATCTCTTCTTGTTTAGAAGTAACTAAACCAGTATTAAATGAAGCATAGGTCGGAACACCATTTTGCTCAGCATACTCAATTTTATTCTCTTTTGAAAGCTGTTTAAAAGTTTGTTGTATGTAGCTATTTAAAACTGGTTTACGGCCAGTTTTTTCATCAATATAATCCCATTCCTCATCTTGAGCCAAATCAGCTAAATCATTGATAGACTTTTCCCAATTACCCAGAAAAGCAAACTTTTCTAAAAGACCTCTGGTGTCAATACAGACAACATTAGCTGCACTTAACCTTCCGTCATTTAACGGGGTAAATTCAACAAGATAGTCCTCATGAATCTTTTTAAATCCATATTGTCCTACAACCTGTGAATGGTGAAACCAATAATCTTCATCATCAAGTTTGATATACCCCCA
>CAJXMN010000099.1 GCA_913056215.1 uncultured Flavobacteriales bacterium
GATAGAGCCTCGGGAATGCTTAAAATGAGGAAGGTACCGTCAAAAGAAGCAAAGGTAGTAAGTAAAGCTATCGTAGAAGAACTCTCCGATTGGACTCCGTTCATAAAAACAATTACAGCTGATAACGGAAAAGAATTTGCTGATCATCATTATGTAACTGAACAACTTGGTATTGACTATTACTTTGCAAGACCATATCACTCTTGGGAAAGAGGTTCTAATGAAAATTTAAATGGTCTGATCAGGCAATACTTCAAGAAATCTTCTGATTTCAAAACGATCACAAAAGATCAAGTTAAAGCTGTCGAAGAAAAGTTAAATCGAAGACCCAGAAAGCGATTTAACTTTGAAAATCCTATATTTGCTATGAATGAATTTTTGTTTAATCAAAAAGTTGCATTAGTGACTTGAATTCTGCTTCTTAAAGCACGAGGGACATTATGTTTCTGAACTTTTATTGAAGCAAAATCACGGTCGGTATAAATGCATTGGGGCAGGTTTCTCCATGATTTGGTCGATTTTTTTGATTTTAGGTTTGCCTTTGCTGATCTGATCAGAACATGCGGTTTGGTTAAACGTTCTGGAACTTGTAATACATCATAGCAAGATTTATTTATATCCTTCTTTAAACGATGCATTTTAGTTAAATAGTGTTCTTCATCACCAAGCTCAGATGTGCTCATTGTAATCTTAACATTGCCCCATTTTTCGAAATGTCCTAATTCCTTTTTAATCACCTCTTTTTCGAAAATCAACTTCTGCCAATGTCCTGGTTCTGGTAGCGGTATATCATATTTAGTACATATTTTTTTTAAGGATTTAACAGGTAGATTAAATTGATCTGCCAGTTTGGATAGAGGGGTAGACCAAATGAGATCGTATAATTTACACCTCGTCATTTTCTTTGAAATCATTTTAAATGAATTTATTACTTCAAGTCACATTTAAGCCTGCTTGTAATTTGCCTTGATTTTTAAACACTTCCCCTTCACCTCCTCAACCAACCACTTCGGCTCAATCACCTTCACATTATCCATATACATAAACAACCGTTGCATAAACTCGAAATTTGGGATGAGGTGATAATCTACGATGTTATTGTCTTTTGATACTTTCACGATGCGTTGTGACGGATGCAGAGGAAGAGATTCAATGTAAGGCATTTGTTCATCTTTAAAGGAGAGCACAACTTGTTGTTTCTGGCTACCTTCAAAGTCGTAGGTGAGTCCGACAACATCAGCGAATCGTTCCTTTATATTCAGTTCTTTAGGTTTAAAAGTTTTTGCAAGAACCTCCAGGTTTTCGATTCGATCCAGGCCGAAAGTACGAACAGCATTCATTCCTGAAACTTCACCAACGATATACCACCGTCCCTGATATTCTTTTATAAGATAAGGCTTGAGTTGATATTTACGAGACTTTCCAGATTGATAACTCTCGTGCGTAAAACGGATACATTGATGATTTCTCGTTGCTTGAAGAACAGGATTTAAATGGTCTATACCAGTTACCATCCCTTCGTTCTCGAAATCTATGTAGTCAAGAGTTTCTTTACTTTTCTTGAGACTTTCTCTGAAAACACTGGCTGTTTCTACGATTTCAAGAAACCTTAAGAAACTATCTATAGGCAGACTTAATTCTCGGTTAATGGAGTAGCCTCTTTTTTGTGGGTGGTACTCAATCTCAACATCAAATTCATTTCGAATCGCCTTTAAATCTCTCTCTACCGTGCGAATTGATATGTCAATTCCAGTTTGGCTTATGTAATTCTGGATTTTCTTTTTAGAAGGAAATTGTCCTGAATCCACAATGTCAATGATCATTTTGTAACGACGTATGATGGCTTGTGCTGACATGTTTTTTTGATGAATATACAAATAATAAAACAGGTTCGACATACTCTGGCGGACCTATACCTGATCTTTGTACCAAATCAAAATCAAATAATTATGAATGAATCTGTAATAAAGCTAAAGAAAGATTTCCAAAAAAAGATACCTAAACTTGAAAAAGCGAGGGTCCAGCTTAAAAAGGAGTATGTTGGTATTGATTCAGCGATCGATGAAATCATTGAGAATATGCGCTCTTGGTACACGCTTGCTGAAATTCAACCTAAACCTAATATCGTTAATCTCTGGGGGTTAACTGGAGTTGGTAAAACTTCATTAATTCAGCGAATGAGTGAACTTCTGAATGTAGATGAACGCACGTTTCGTATTGATCTTGGTGAAAAGGATGGTGAATACGCACTGAAATCATCAATTCGTGAAATAGCTGAAGTTTCGGAAAATGAACCCATGATCATAATACTGGATGAGTTCCAGCATGCTCGAACGATTAAAGCGGGTTTAATCAAGGAGGAGATAGAGAAAGACAAAAACCGCATCATTTGGGATCTTATTGATTCGGGTAAGATAACGACTAACTCTTGGTGCTTTGGAAAAGCTGGGCTAATCAAATTTGCGGAGTTACTGAGTATTCTTTTGATGAATAATGTCAGAATTGAATCTGGAATAGTTACCAAACGAGAAGATCTTTTTGCAAAAGAAGTCTCTGAAAAAGTTGGTTGGACAGTTGAAAAAGATAGGGAAAATGGCGATGCTGTATACGCGATTCCAAAAGGTGTTTATCAGACTATCCTTACAAATATTCCAAAACGCTATAAGATTGATCTCCATGAGCAGCTTAGCGAACACTTAATGAAACTGGATGGAGACGAGACATTATCTTTTGTTGAAGAGGTTTTGATGGAAATCAAAAAGCCTGAAACACATTATTTCAACAAGGCATTGGTTTTTGTTGTGGGTAATATTGATGAGGCTTATCATTTTGCAGCAAATCAGTCGGCAGATATATCCGCAGATGATTTTTTCGAGCAAAGTAAAACTATCACTATTCCAAATATAAAAGCAGCATTGAGAAACCGTTTTAGGGATGAGCAAATAGCCAGATTAGGAAACACGCACATTATTTATCCGGCATTAAATCAAGTGGCCTATCGAGAGTTAATAGATATGACACTGAAGAAATACTTTGATCAGCTTGAGGAGAAATACAGTATCGAATGGGTGTTTGATGAATCTCTTGTAGATAAAATATACGCTGAAGGCGTTTATCCAACCCAAGGAGCTCGTCCTGTTTTTACATCTATTGATCAGCTTGTGAAATCTAAAACGGCGATTATTTTTCAACGATTGATGGAAAAATCAGCAGATGTTAATACCTTAAAATTGAGCATTGATGAAGGAAAGTTGGTTGTAGATTATTTCCTCAATGATAAGCCTTCGTTTAGTGAATGCTTTGAGCTACCATCTTCACTAGAAGCTTTGCGTCAACCAAAGAATGATGATAATCAAGCGATAACTTCTGTTCATGAGGCGGGTCATGCGGTACTGATGGCAAGTTTACTCGAACAAGCTCCCCAATTGATTACGGCAGTAGCGAGTGATTCATCAATGGAAGGGTTTGTATTTTCTAGACCTAAATATAAGTACTTCCCGAAACACGAATTAATCAAACATGCTGCAATGAAACTAGGAGGATTAATGGCTGAACAATTAGTTTTTGGTGAGGGGCATGAGACTATGGGGTCCTTTGCTGATCTTCATGGTATGCATAAATTGCTTGATACGGCCTTTAAGAATGGAGGCATGGGGAAAAACGTATACTATTACACGAATCACAGTTCAGATAGTTCCCATGGATTTCATAGCATAAGAAAGGTGGAAAAGGAAATCGCTGAACTTATAAATGCCGCTAAAGATCTTGCTCGAAAAACGCTGAATTTAGAAAAAAAGATGTTACTCAAGCTTGCCGATCGTTTGCAAGGTGTATCCAAGATTGAAGAAAAAGAATTTATTCAATTGTACGAAAAGTTTGGAGCACGCAAAGTGGACTTTAATTCAGACGCTGATTATTATCGAAAAACCTTGAAGAGAACGTTAAGCAAAGTTGACGAAAACTCGCAAATTGCTCATGAGAATCCGATCATTTTATCCAAAGATAAAGGTGAGCTTCACTAATAAACATCAAAATAATACTTTTAAAGAAATGAAGTCAGGATTTGAAAATATCGACGCAGATATTCCAGCGTTAGAAACAAGACGGATATACGCATTCGCGGCTCCAGAAGCAATGGGTAAGCTGACTTTCGTTAGGCAGTTAGCACTTAACGCTTCTTTAAACAATGGAGTGCTATATGTTCAGTTTAAGAGTAATAAACAGGAATTACTTGAATCTTTACTGAGTGTTAAAGGAGCTATTCCTCATTATGAGTTTGATCGAAAGCCACTTGAACAAAAAACTGCTATTAAGGTGGAAGAGACATTGAAATCTCTTGAAGATCATCACCTTTTTATGGAACGGTTAAATGAGTACGATGAAATGGATTTCTATAAATTGATTCGAAGCTATGTCAATGAACACAATGTGAAGCTCATCATCATCGATGACTTAGACACCATGTTTGGCTCATGCAAACAAGAATTAGATCAGACAAAAAGATGCATTTATACGCTTCACCTCAAAGCAATGATTCATGAATATGATTGTTGCTGTATTATGCTTACGGAGGTACCCAAGTATTCCCCCTCTAGCGTTCGTAAATTTTGCTTACCTGGATTAGATGAACTTGGAAAGAAAAGAAGCTTGATAAAAGTATTTGATGAAATGTGGATGTTTCTTCGATTGGAGTATTTCGGGGTTCAAGTAGATGATATTGGACGCATTACAGAACGAAAGATGGACATAATTCGATATAGCTATAGTGGAAAAGTGTTAGATTTTCTATACTTCAAGTTTAATGAGAATTATACTTCATTGGAGTCATTAGTTTTTCCATTTTATTGGGATGACGAACAAGAATAGTTTATGCTGGATAAATGCAAAGCGGTTCCTTAAAATAGAAAAGATGGAAGAATCTTGCCATAAAATAATGTTTGTCCATTAGTAAATTCACTTGCTGTATGACCGACGTGTTCTGTCGGAATAGGGCGTTAGTTTTGTAAAAAAATCATCATGAAAGCACATTTAATCGATGCCATAAATCAAAAAGAAGTCGTAAATACGCGTTACAATAGAAGGTTAGAAGAGGAGCTTATCGTTTTTGAGCCCCATCTCGAGTTAATAAATCATTGCTGGCAACTCAAGAAACAAGGACATCTACTTTATCCTGAGTCAAATGCAGCCAATAGCTCTTTGGTATTGCACCTGTTAGATCTTAACCCAATGGATCCATTGTTATTTGATTTGCCCTTTTGGTTAGATAAGACTAATGTTCCTGCAGACTTGCGGTTCTACTGCAATGATTCAGCGTTTGGTAAGTTGCCAAGATTATCGCTACAACCACTTCGATTATTAACTGATTTGGAGGTTGTTTGTCAGTATTTAAGCATAGATCTAACCTCTGTTTCGAAGAAAATAGTAGCGGAAACGCATGTCTATGATTTCATAGAAGAGCTACTCAGAAACATTGATTTACGGTCGAGATCGTATTTTTTGCAAGAAACGGTGATTCAAGCAAAAGATATGCTCGAAGACTGCTGCGCAACTTCCTTTGATGAACTCGTAAAATTCATCCACAAAGTCTATGTTCAAGTGCACCCAAACGCAAGTGAATGGGAGCAACTAATTGCTGAGATTTATATGGACGTAATTCGTGTGGGATGGATTTGGTGGTTTGGAAGGTTGAAATCGCAATAACATCAAATTATAATTACATTAGAAAATCTAAAATCAAACATTATGGAAAACCTAACCGAAGAGCTTAACGAGTTTATTAAACGCCTGGAAACCGAAGATGACTTTGAAATGTCGGAAGAAATGCAAGAGCAGTATTTCGTGCTAAAGGAAGCGATTACAGAATATCGAGATCACAAACTCATCGAAAAATTCAATCAGCTTTGGGAAATTTACGATAATCCAGATTTAAAGGAGGAAGCGATTCTTCGTTACATGTATCCAGATACAGATGGACAGTTTGATTTGGATGAGTGGGGTTAATTTTAATTAGTTTTGTTGAATACAAAATCTTTAGAGTATGTCCTTAACATCAAGATTGAGACACAAAGCCTTTAAGCACTTGAGAAAATGGTTCACTTATCATTTTCCCAATCCAGGTATGAATCATAAACCTGAAAGTGTAATAGCAACACAACATGCCTCTTCCAGCTATTCAGGTGATATCGGGACTGCTTTCGATTATTTGTTTCGATTTAAAATTGAGCAAAACAGTGGGGTGAAGGAGGAAACAGGGCCCGAGACTTGGGTAGCATATAAGTCATATCAAAACTTAACACCTAAGTATAAACGAATGGCCAAACTCAAATTTGAATTGGCAAAAAAATGCTATAACGATTTTATAAAAGAGAATGTGGTGAATAACGATCTCTTTGCTTCATGTCTTTTTTTAAATCAGCTAGACATAATGTATCGTACGGGATATGTTTTTGATGATTTTGGTGACGATAATCCAGATAAAATAGAAGAATTAAGACTTATTTTTGAAAATGTAGATTGGTCTCAATTCAGCTTTGATTCTAATAATGTTTTGAATCCTGTTTTCGGAGGAGTCATAGAGAATGTTAGCGCTGACGCCGACTTCATTATGGGTAAAACATTGATTGAACTTAAGTGCGTAAAACAAATCAAACTTGAACGTTTCCATTTAAATCAATTAATAAGCTATTGTCTTCTCAATCTATTAAAACCAAAGAAAGAGCAATATGAAATCGACAAAATAGGAATCTACTTTGCTCGTGCTGATTATCTTTGGTTGATGAAGCTCGAAGATTTCTATGATAAGAAAGAACTGAAAAAAAGAGCAGAAGAATTTGAACAATTGATTACGAATCCACATTTGGATCTTTCACCAGAAAAACCAGGAAAAAGATCAGTTTCAAATTCCTTGGAAGGACAAGAGACGCTTGAAAGAATTAAAAAATTATTCGATAAAAAATGACATCAACAACACACAACAAAATAATCTCTTTCATCTGGTCAATAGCAGATGATTGCCTGAGAGACGTATATGTAAGAGGGAAATATAGAGATGTAATTCTACCCATGACCGTTTTACGGCGACTGGATGCTTTACTCGAAGACTCCAAAGAGAAAGTACTCGAGGAAGTGAAATTCCAAAAAGAAGAAATGGAATTTACAGAGTTAGAAAGCGATGGACTCCGACAAGCGTCTGGATATGTTTTCTACAATACGAGCACATGGACATTGAAAAAATTGCACGATACGGCAACGAATAATCAGCAGATCTTGCTCGCTAACTTTGAGGAATACCTGAATGGATTTAGTCCAAACGTGAAGGAGATTATCGAAGAGTTCGGATTAAAGAAGCAAGTGCGTCACATGGCGAACAATGACATCTTACTGGATGTATTGGAAAAGTTTACTTCTCCTAAAATTAACCTAACTCCGAATGTAAAAGAAGATCCAGACGGACGTAAACTCCCCGCTCTATCCAATTTAGGAATGGGGTATGTCTTCGAAGAGTTGATCAGAAAGTTCAACGAAGAGAATAATGAGGAGGCAGGAGAACATTTTACTCCACGTGAAGTAATTGAGTTAATGACGTACTTGGTTTTTGATCCTGTAAAAGATGACCTTCCGCCCGTAATGACGATTTATGATCCAGCGTGTGGGTCTGGAGGAATGCTCACTGAATCGGAGAACTTCTTGAAAGACGGAAACGGGAGCTTTAAAGCGAAAGGCGATGTTTACTTGTATGGCCGTGAGGTGCAGCCCGAAACGTATGCGATTTGTAAATCGGATATGATGATCAAAGGAGATGATCCTGAAAATATTCGTAAAAGTTCGACGATTGGTACCGATGAATTTGCGGGTACACAATTTGATTTTATGCTTTCCAATCCACCGTACGGTAAGTCGTGGAAGTCGGACATGAAATATGTGAAAGACGGAAATGATGTGATTGATCCTCGATTTATCATTGATTTAAATGATTATTGGAACAACGCAGAGGAAGAAGATGCAATCCCACGTTCCTCGGATGGTCAGTTGCTATTCCTGATGGAGATGGTGGATAAAATGAAGCCTTTGGATAAAAGTCCACGTGGATCACGAGTGGCTTCCATACACAACGGTTCTAGCTTATTTACAGGAGATGCAGGAAGCGGTGAAAGTAACATTCGCCGCAACATCATTGAAAATGATCTGCTCGAAGCGGTGGTACAATTGCCGAATAACTTGTTTTACAATACAGGTATTACAACCTATTTGTGGTTGTTGTCAAATAAGAAGTCGGAAAAGAGTAGAGGGAAAGTTATTTTGATTGATGCCAGTGAGCGCTATGCCAAACTGCGTAAAAATCTCGGTAATAAGAACTGTGAATTCAAGGCAGCGCATATCGAGGAAATCCTGGCGGCCTATACCGATTTTAAAACGATTGAAAGAGACAGAAAAGAAGACTTGGCAGCACAACTGTTCGATAATGAAGATTTCGGTTATTACAAAGTAACGATTGAGCGTCCTGAACGACTCAAGGCGCAATTCACAAAAGAACGAATTGAAGATTTGCGTTATGATAAATCCCTCCGGGAACAAATGGAGTGGGCGCATGAAAAATGGGGGGACAGCGTTTACGAAGATGTAAAGCCATACGAAGAAGAGATTACAGCTTGGCTCAATAAACAAGAGGAAAGTCTCAATAAGAAGAAAAGAAGTGCGCTACTGTCTCAAAAATTATGGAAGAAGCATAAAGAATTATATGAAATGGCAAAAGCCATGTTGGACTTAGTAGGAGAAGAGGAGTATGATGATTTTAACGCTTTCACAAAAAAGGTGGACACATTGTTAAAAGAAGCCAATTTAAAACCGTCTTCTTCAGAAAAGAAAACCATCCTACAAGCAGTAAGTTGGTACGATGAGCATGCAGCCAAAGTCATCAAGAAAAAACAAAAGCTTTCGGGTAAAAAACTCAATGAGCTCTTGGATCATTTGAATTGCAGTGAGGAGGAACTTTCTGACTATGGCTATTATCCATCAGAAAAGACAGGAGAGTATATCACGTATGAAACTTCTTCGGATCTTAGGGATTACGAACACATCCCACTCAAAGATGATATTCACGAATATTTCCTAGAGGAAGTAAAACCACATGTAGAAGAAGCATGGATCAACATTGATAAAACAAAGATTGGTTATGAGATCAGTTTCAACAAGTATTTCTACCAGCACGAACCATTAAGAGGTATCGAGGAAGTTACTCAGGACATTCTTGAATTGGAGAAAGAAAGCGATGGATTGATTGCAGAAATTCTAAATATAGATTAAAATGGCTGAAAAATTCCAGAATAAATATCGCATTGCATCTGCACGATTACCAAATTGGGATTACCGATCTTCAGGGGCGTATTTTATTACGATATGCACAGCAGGCAGGGAACATTATTTTGGTGAAATGAAAAATGGGAAAATGCATTTATCGAATTTGGGTGTAATTGCGGACATATTTTGGCACGAAATCCCAGCACGAAAATCATTTGTGAAATTAGGCGAATACGTTATTATGCCTAATCACATGCATGGTATTTTGATTATTGATGAACGGTTTCATATTGTAGAGACGTTGCATGCAACGTCTCTACAATATGAAACCAACGCAACGTCACCCACAAATGAAACCAACGCAACGTCACCAACCAACGCAACCCAACCGACGTCCCCATCCAACGGAACGTCCCGAACCAACGCAACGTCCCCAACCAACAATATAAAAACAAATGATTCATCAATTCGTCCAAACCCAAACCCACCACAAAAAAATGAAATCATGTCCCAAAAATCGCCCAAATCCAATTCGGTATCGACAATTATACGTTCCTATAAATCTGCGGTGACCAAACATGCCAATAGGTTAGATATTCCCAACGGATGGCAAACACGATTTCACGATCATATTATTCGCGATGATACAGCATATCAACGTATTTCGACTTACATAAAAAATAATCCTAAAAATTGGCGGGACGATAAATTTTTTAACGCACAACAATCAAATAGCTAATGGAAAAAATAAAGATATTAGACATTCTTGAATTGGAGAAAGAAAGCGATGGATTGATTGCAGAAATTCTAAATATGGATTAAAATGGATTCGGAGTTCATCATATACCAAACTGAAGACGGACAGACAAAGATTCAAACGCGATTGGAAGAGGAGACCGTTTGGTTAACACAATCGCAAATGGCCACGCTTTTTAGTAAAGCTAAATCGACCATAAACGAACATATTAAAAATATTTTTAAAGAAGGAGAACTGGATGAAGATTCAGTAGTTCGGAATTTCCGAACAACTGCTAGTGATGGGAAAAACTACAATACCAATTTCTACAACCTTGATGTAATCATCTCTGTAGGCTACCGAGTTAAATCTCACCGTGGAACGCAATTTCGCATTTGGGCCACCCAGCGGTTGAAAGAATATTTGGTGAAAGGCTTTACCATGAATGATGAATTGCTTAAAGAAGCTGGGGGAGGCAACTATTTTGACGAGTTACTCGCGCGTATTCGTGATATACGCTCTTCCGAAAAAGTATTTTGGCGAAAAGTACTGGATATTTACGCCACCAGTATTGACTATGACCCAAAAGCAGATCTTTCGAAGGTGTTTTTTAGTACGGTTCAAAATAAAATGCATTGGGCAGCGCATGGACAAACGGCAGCAGAAGTTATTGTTCAGCGTATTGACGCAAACAAACAACATTTAGGCTTGACCAGTTTTAAAGGGGCATGACCGACGCCAAAAGCAACCGAAATAGCCAAGAATTACCTCAATGAAAAAGAATTGGATTTGCTGAATCGTATGGTCACCGCTTATTTGGAAATGGCAGAATTACAAGCCCTCAACCGTCAACCGATGTACATGAAAGATTGGATAGCGCGGTTGGATGATTTTTTACGCATGACGGGCAACGATATTTTGGATCACGCAGGAAAAGTAAGCCACCAAAAAGCCTTAGACAAAGCGCACGAGGAATACGACAAGTACAAAAAGCAAGAAAATGAGCGGTTGAGTAAAGTAGAAAAAGACTTTATCGACCACCTCGATGAAAAGCACAACAAACTGGCAAAAGGAAAGAAAAAATGAGGGAAGCAAAGGTGAAATCGATACAACGTTATCCAGCATATAAAGATTCTGGTGAAGAATGGATACAGGAGATACCGAAGACATGGGATGTTTTGAAGCTAAAACATTTATTTAAGGAAAAGAAGATTTCTCATAATGTGAATCTTCCTGCAGGGTCGATTAGTTTTGGTAAAGTAATAGAGAAGGATGATACAAAAATTCCTAAATCTACAAAGGCATCATATCAAGTTCTGTCTAACGGTGAGTTTTTGGTTAATCCATTGAATTTAAATTATGACTTAAAAAGCCTAAGAATTGGATTGTCTAAAATTGATGTTGTTGTCAGTTCAGGATATATTATTCTTCAGGCAACAAAGCAGTTAAATAAAGAATATTTTAAATATTTCCTT
>CAJXMN010000100.1 GCA_913056215.1 uncultured Flavobacteriales bacterium
AGTTGGCGTTAATGACCTTGACGATATTCGGTGAATCCGATATTGCTCCATTCGGAATTATTCGGTATTATTGATGTATGGCGAAAGACAAACAGATATTGCTTCTGGCGAGTTGGTATCCCAGTGAAGTAAACCCAACCCTGGGTAACTTTGTTGAGAAACATGCTGATGCAGCTCAAACAGTAGCCAAGGTAGTTGTACTTTACGCTGTAGCATCGCCTTCCTGTTCAGAAATAAAAATTGATGATCGCTACCGAAAAGGGCGCAGGGAGGTCGTCATTTATTACCCCAAATCTCATTTAAAAATACCTATAATTGCTCATTATGTTAAGCGCAAAGGTTTTTTGAATGCCTTGCGCAAGGGGTTTGAGGTAATAGGCAATACTAATTTTGAATTGGTTTATCTCAATGAAGCTTTTCCTGCCGGAGAATTTGCCATAGAATTGCTGAAGAAATACAAATTACCCTATGTACTTTCTGAGCACTGGACTGGTTTTTTAGACCAAACCAATAAGTTTAAAGAACTTCCTTTTTATGTTCGAGCTGTCTACCAGCGTATTTTTAAACAGGCCAAAATGGTCATGCCTGTATCGGAACATTTGGGTCAGTCACTTCGAAAATTGGGTTTGATAAATGAATTTACTGTTTTACCCAATGTGGTCAACACAGACTATTTCTATCCGCCTGAACAAAAAGAAAATTCAGACAAATTGCGCTTGTTGCATGTTTCATCATTTGATAATGATCACAAGAATGTCGAAGGAATGCTTAGAGCCATCCAGCAAGTTGAGCGGGATTTCGAATGTCATATCATTACAGAAGGTCCTCAGAAAAACGTTTGGGATGCCATTGAGCGGACCAATAATGATTCACGTCAATTTTCGGTCAGTAGTCGATGCAGTCCAAAAGAGGTTGGCGCTGCAATGCGCGAGGCAGACCTTTTTATTTTATTCAGTAATTACGAAACCTTTTCAGTTGTTCTCGCTGAAGCCTGGATGTCAGGTCTGCCTGCCATATACACGAAGTGTGGAGGGTTGACTCAAATTAGGGATAAACACCTCGGTCATCAAATCGCCATCAACGATACAGAAGAATTAACAAGAACGATTGAATCATGGCGAGTTATAGATGTTGATTCGGCATACATTCGTCGTTTTGCTCATCAATTTTCATTACAGTCAATCGCAGATGAATTAGATTTTATTTTCGATAAGTGTCGCGTATCAAACGATAAATAATTTCATTTTTGAATGCATCATTTTTATTTTATATCTTTGTACAAAATGTTAAAACTTTAATACTATGAAAAAACTATTACTCTTGACGCTCAGCGTCGTTTTCGTTAGTGCAGTGAATGCGCAGGTCATCTTTTCGGGTGAATCTCCTGCGAGTATTCAGGGTGCTTATGATATGGAATATGCTACGCCTGGCGGTGGTTGGGGGGTGCCAGATTTACTAGATCCTGCCAACGCAGTTTTAGACACCCTTGTTCAGTATTTTGATGGGAGTCCTGCTGACTCTTTAGGTTGTATGGTTGCTACTAATTCTGGTGATTTGCAAGATCAAATTGCTATTTTGTATCGCGGTGATTGTCAATTTGGAACCAAAGCGTTGAACGCACAAAATGCCGGTGCAATTGCATGCGTGATCATAAACAATGAACCAGGAGCTCCTGTTGGAATGGCGCCTGGTAATGATGGAGCTAATGTGACAATCCCACTTGTTATGATTAGTGATGTGGGAGGTGAAACACTCCTCAACGAAATGCAAAACGGTCCTGTAGAAGTGTTTATCGGTAATAAAACTGGTTTTTACCCCAATGATGTAGGTACAAATGCTGGTGCAGTACTTCGACCAGAATACGCAGTGACTCCTGCTCTAATTGCTCAAGATGATACCGAATATGAAGTTGATCTTGGTGCCTGGGTTTATAATTATGGTTTTCAAAATCAAACGAATGTCAATATTTCTGCAATAATAGAGTATAACGGAACTGAAATTTATAACGATACAGCTACAGCCGTTGATATCGTAGCATCAGATTCGAGTTATTTTACACTTCCAACTTTTTCTCAACCAACTTATAGTACAGGAAAGTATGAGTTAACCTATACAGTAGGAAGTGATTCTTCCGATGCCTACTCGTTCGATAATACATATACGACTACTTTTCATATCAGTGATTCTTTATTGACGTATGCGAGTCTAACTGATTCTTCCGGATTGCCGAGTACTTCAGGTGGATTCCGTCCTGGAGGAACTGCTCCTACATACAGTTCATGTATGGCTTTTCGCGATGAAAATGCAAGCCGTATTGCTCCAGAAGGAATTACTTTCTCAGCGATCAAAGGTGCAGACGCGAATTTTCCCTCAATGGAAGGAGAGGCGCTATTGGTGATTGCTTATGAATGGAATGATCAATTTACAGATTTAAACGATCAGAACTTCGGATTTACGGCATTGGAAGAGATTACATTCGCGGAATACACGTATCCGTCTGATTTATCGGGTCAGCCCGTTACTGGATATTTTGATGATGCCTTCGCGTTAGAAGATAATCAACGCTATTTATTCTGTGTTCAAACATTTAATGAAGATATCTTCATCGGGTTTGACCCAGAAATGGATTATACGCAAAATGTGAATAATTACGCTCAACCTATTTGTCCAGTTGAAGCGGATGGAAGTTATACTGCGTTAGGATTTGGAGCTGATCGCGTTTCTGGAGTAACGGTGAATGTAGTAGATGTCGCTTTCGTAAACCTCGAGGAAGAAGCTTTGAATATTGACATGAATGCTTATCCTTCGCCAGTGCGTTCGACGCTTAATGTTGATTTTTCTGGTCATGAAGTGGAAAACATTCAACTCGTAAGTCTTGCTGGTCGAAAAGTAGCTGAGCAATCTATTCATAAAGGAGTAGAGCAAACAAAAGTGGATGTGACGAACTTTGATAATGGTGTATACATTGTAAATGTAAAATTGGTTAATGGTTTAACAAAAACAATGCGAGTTGTAGTGAGTCACTAGCAGGACCAACCAACAAGGTGAAGATTTTAACTTATTCTATAAAGGCGTTCCATTTTGGAGCGCCTTTTTTTATTACAAGATGATCAGGTTAAAATGTCAAGCTATTATTCAACCCAAGTTGGTAAAATAAGCTGCCGGAACGCTCCTGCCCGGGTTCATGAATAGGGAGACCTTCCTCATTCAGCATAGGATAATTGACATTGGGATCGCGCAACCTTTGTGGGATGAATGGTTTGTCATGCATGATTTTGTTCTGCAGAATATCACGTATTCTTTCATGGTCAATACCTATTTGACCTCCAACACGATTGCCATACTCGAGCAGATAGCCTCCCGATACTGCAATTATACCATGACTTGTCTTCCCGTAAGCCGTAGACCGCAAATCCTTATATCCTATTTGATACGAGCTGTCAGGTGTGTTTTTTAATGCTGTTCCTCTCGTTTCCCCAGTCCACATTTGAGTAGTGATGTCCACGTGATAGTTGGTATCAAAATAATGTAAACTCGCATGGCTCGTGCGAAACCGGTCGCGTCCTTTTCCAGCGAATATATCATTCTCGATAAGTAGACTGAATGATTTGAAGTGTAACCCAAATCCTCCGCTCCGTTGGGAAGATCCGGCATTATCTGCATAAAAAATATAATTGTAGCCAAGGGCATAATCGTGACGGGTTTGATGAATGAGACCATCAAAAATAAATCGTCTTGAAGTATTTCGCTTTCCAGCAAGTAAAACAGTGCCTAAGCTAAATCTATTTTCCCAAAACATTTTACGGCTGCCGTAGGAATTAAGATTATAGACTGTTTGATTGCCCAGATTGAACTGAACGAATTCCCATATCCCATAAGCTTGAATGCGAACTCCCAGTTGTTGAACATGTGATCCAATGGAAATCGATGCGCCTACTTGAATGCCCCAACTGTTGTTTTGCCATTGTTGAGACCATACGGAGCTTATTACGGTGAAGAGCAATAAGAACACAAAGCAAATCCGACGAAATAGCATGGTTTAGTTGATTTCAAAGGCACCGATGTCGGGGTTCGTCATGTCTCTTACATTTCCTTCAATGTCAGTAGGAATAGCGTAGGAGCTCGAACCGGCATTTCTACATGGAGAGTTGGAGGTAATCTTGTAAAGGAGGTTCGAAGGATCTTCAAAAAGCGGATCGGTATTCCAGATGTTGCCGATAAAGCCATTGGATCCTTCTTCAGTTTCCTCTTGGCGGATAAGATTATTCTTATATTCAAATTCTATGGGAATGGAACCACCATCATTTAGCGTGTCATATGCAATTTGAACATCACCACCTCCATAAATGATAGAATTTCCGATAGCTCCTTCATTAATGGAGCCGACATAGGTAATGCCATCATCGCGAGTGAAGTAATTTTTTATCGCAAAGGCGGGTTGGTTTCCGTCACTTCCATAACTCAAAAATTGAGAATGTCTAAAGTTATAACTTCCTCCCTCGAGAAGAAAAAAGGCGTACTGCGTGTTGTTGTAAACATTGAGGTTCTCACCATAAATGGAAGCTCCGGAATAGTTAAAAATACCGTAACTCGCGTGATTATAGAGTTCGCTGTTGGTGATGCGCAACGTATAATCAGTATTGGAAGGAGCGTCTCCAAATAGGTGAATTCCCGCCGTGCCATTTTTGATGATGGCGTGGTCGATAGTAGAGGAGAGCGCTCGATCAAAATAGATTCCATAGTACTGTCCTTTAACATCTTCATAGAAGGATTCTAATCGATCCCCTTCAAACACAACCTTGTCTTCAGCCGTCCCGTTGATGGTTAAAGTTGCTTTTCGTATCACGAGGAGCGAGTTTTTGTGAAGGTGAACATGTGTTCCGTTTTGTATAGTAAGTGATTTACTGCTGTCCACTAATGCGTAATCGTAAATAACATGAGGTTTATCTTTAGGCCAAATGCCTTCATTTTTGTCTTGATAATGGAAGTAGGCATCTTGTCCCCAAGCGGCTAATTGGACCTTTTGTTCACTGCCGTTGGTGAGAAAGTGAACTTGATCTTCTACGATAAGTGGTGAGGTCATATTATTGGGATCCAGCGTCACTTCGACAAAAACGAATAAGCTATCTTCACCGGGAATGTTCACGTCTTTGAAGCTTGTGCCTGGTTCGCCATCCAGGTTAATGCGATAAGGAGAGTTGCTACCACCATCGAGCTCGACGGAACTGATTTTAACAGGGTTGGAAGATGGGTTGTATATTTTAAATCGACGCGTTGAAGAACCAACTGTAGTAAAAACAGTGTCGAAAATGACTGTATCCGTAGAAAATGCTAAATTATCGTCTGACATTAGAAGATCTTTTCTACACCCAGGATTGATAAACAATGTCCCTATAAGGAAGAGCAGCGGTAAACCAATCCAAAAATTTTTCACGTGTTTTTCCATCGATGCTAAATTAACGAAATTACCAGGGATTTATTTTTATTATGTGCTATTATTTAAATTGATGTTTATTCGAGCTCATACTGACAACCATAGAGCGGTAATAGATGGTTATAGCTTTACAACTGTCAGGATAAATCCGCATGGGCGACATAATAAACGAATACATGCTGTTGTTTTATGTATTGAATACTTACTTTTGGACTTCCTGGTAAAAGGGATGGATTTCTCCGGGTTGACGGAGCTTTTAGAACTTCGCAGGTTAAAAATGGTTGAATTGAATGTTTTTCAGCTCACAAATTAGGTGATATTGAAAATTATTTATTAAATTTGCCGTCCGTTTTGGAGGAAGAAAAAGAAACTTAAAGAAGATGAAAAAAGAGATACACCCAGACAACTATCGATTAGTAGTGTTTAAAGACATGACGAACGACTACTCATTTGTAACGCGTTCATGCGCTCCATCTAAGGAATCAGTGAAGTGGGAGGATGGTAATGAGTATCCATTAGTGAAACTAGATATTTCACATAAGTCTCACCCTTATTTTACTGGTAAGACGCAATATGTGGATACCGCAGGACGTATCGATAAGTTTAAGAATCGTTATGCGCGTCACATGAAGAAGAAGTAAAGACTTTTTTATATATGTTATTGAAAGGGAAAGCAGTAGTGTTTTCCCTTTTTTGTTTAAGTAGACCACGTTTTCGTTAGAAAAGTTGCCAGATGCGCACTTCCTCAGTGTTCTTTTCTTCGTATTTACCTGTTGCGGTTAACTTTAGGATTAAAACGAACGACTTCTTTCTCTATTTTTTGCGCCCATTGCTGAGCTTCTTCCTTACAGTTATTTGTAGTACATCGTTTCACAAGTACACGCTTGCGATGGGTCCGATTTAATAGATAAATACCAAGACTTTCCTTGATGGTCGAAGATTGGTTCAGCCCAGTGGTATCTGTTGCTCCAGTGGATTTATTCGCTTTGAGCACTGTAATGTATGGGAAATAATTCAACGACTTCCATTTTCCAAATTTGATAAAAAAGTAAGTGGTATATTCCCGATAAAGTGAATGGGTATAATCGACTTGGACACCGCTCATCGATGTGGATAGTATACTACCTGCAAAAAAAGCGGTGACACCTAATAAAATGCCGATAATCATAAGTGAGTTGATCATAGCGACTCCAATGATCATGAATACGAAACCCAAAATTACCGGGAGAATTCCAAAGTTCAGTCCATGACTAAAGGTGACATCCGCGGAGCCCTTTAATTTATTACCATCGATGAGCTCGTTAGATGGTACTCTCATATATCACTGTAAATTAGAAGTAGTGTAATTTTTACTAACAGTATTATTCCTCTATTTCGTAACTTTTTAAGACTTTTTCCAGAAAATCTTCAGGTATCGCTGCATTTTTCTGTGCGACAACAGCAAAATAGTAGAGCGGAGCACCTTCAATAGAAAGTCGATGGCGATAACGTTCTAAATGATGAATGTTGAGGTATTCCGAAAAAATAAGCTCGCGAATGAATTTTGAGAAACCAGATCGATCTGAATTATCGAGGAATGTTTCTTTGATGTTAAAAGCTACCCATCCTCCTGTTTGGACAAATTGGAGACCCTGGAAGAATGCTTTAGGCGGTATATCGCCAAAACCTAAGGCCGCAACCGAAGTAAGGCAATCTATGGACCAACTGTCTATTGTTTCCCGTTCTTCGTTGGTGAGTTTCATAAAATCGACAATGTAATAATCGTCGTAAACGTCAGGTCGATCTCTAAAACAAGCTGTTTTCGCCTCGGGAATGATGTCGATGCCAACGAGTCGAGATACGCCGTGAGCTTTTATTTCTTCACCCATAATACCATTTCCGGCACCCAAGTCAAGTACGCGCATTTCCGTGAGATGTTCACCCACTGCGTCTAAAGATTGCTTCAAAATATCAGCTACTTTTCGCGGAGAAGAACACTTAAGTCGATCGTAAAACAATTGTTCATACAATCCAGGTCGATTATAAATGACGTCATAATCGTGGAATCGCAACTCCGTTGTTTCATTATCTTCAATAAGCTTAAAACCCACTTCATCTTGACCCAAATCCTTAGAATCTACTTGAGGAAATCGTATGCGGTAACGTTGTTTGATCATAAGTTCTGCACATTTAAATTTAAAGTATTCTGCTATTTTAAAGCGGTTCGAAATTAGTAAAATTTTTTCATTTTTGTTTTTTTTACAATTATATAGAACGATTTTAAAATGTGCTTATTGACAGTATTTCAAGCCATTTAAAGGACAAAAACCAGTATGAGCAGCAGGGAAAAGGAAAATTAATCGATAATCTTGCCAGGATTTAAAATCAAGTTAGGATCGAATAGTTTTTTGATTTCCCGCATTAATTGAAGGCTTGTCTCTCCAAAAGGGATGTCCATGTAGCTTTTTTGAACGTATCCAATTCCGTGTTCTCCTGAAATGGTACCACCGAGCTCGACTGTCAGCGTGAATATTTCTCGAATGGCCTTGGGTAACTCGCGAGCCCATTGTTCGTCGCTGAGTTCGCCTTTAATAATGTTCACATGGAGATTCCCGTCGCCGGCATGTCCGTAGCAGACTGATTTGAAGCCATAGCTTCGTTCAATAGCTTTCACGCCATTCAATAACGCTGGTAATTTGTAACGCGGGACAACCGTATCTTCTTCTTTATAAATTGAATGTGCTTTTACAGCTTCACCTACTTTTCGGCGTACTTCCCATAAACGATCTTTTTGGGCCTTACTATCTGCAAAAAGTATATCACCGATATCAAATTGTTCAACTACCTGACTAATTTGCTCACAATCTTTCATGAGTTGATTTTCATCGAATCCATCGACCTCTATAAGCAAATGAGCCGCGTGTTTTTCATCAACTTTTAGTTGAATATTGGTGATTTTTTCAAGGGTCCATTGAATCGCATCGCGCTCCATGAATTCGAGTCCACTAGGGGTGATTCCTGCCTTAAATAATGCTGCAACTGCCTCACAAGCTTCTTCTGCTTTCATAAAAGGAACGAGCATGAGTAGATCGTGTGTAGGGTGAGGTATGAGTTTGAGGACTATTTTCGTAATAACGCCCAAGGTTCCTTCACTACCCACCAATAGTTGTGTCAGATTATAACCTGTTGCATTTTTTAATACATTAGCGCCGGTCCAGATTACTTCTCCGGTGGGTAAAACAACTTCGAGGTTGAGTACATAGTCGGCCGTAACACCATACTTTACTGCCTTCGGTCCACCGCTGTTTTCAGCAACATTCCCTCCAATAAAACAAGTGCCTTTACTTGCAGGATCAGGAGGGTAGAACAATCCTTTTGCTTTTACGGCATTTTGCAGTTCCTGAGTGATGACACCTGGCTCCGTAGTAACTTGGTGATTATTTTCATCAATGGTTAAAATCTTATTAAATTTCTCCATACTCATCAGTACACCACCCTGTACGGGCAACATCCCTCCACTAAGACCGGATCGAGCACCAGATGGAGTGATAGGGATTTTATGGTCATTACAGTATTGCATGATGTCCGCTACTTGATCTACTGTAGCCGGCTTGACAACAATGTGAGGAGGGAAATTAAGGTCTTCCGTTTCATCGTGACCGTATGCTTCAAGCAGCGCCGTTTCGGTGAAACTAATTTCAGGATATAACTTTTTGATATGATCGATATGCTCTTGATCCATAAATTGCCTCCTTTATGGCTGAATATACTATTTTATTTCAAGAAAAAAGCGTAGTCAATTTTAAAAATGAAGAAATTTATATCGGGAATCGAGCTTCGAGTGCATTTCGACGAGCTCTTCGCCCTCCTCATCCCTCGTCCTCAGCCCTCAACTGAATCCTGAGGTTCTCGAAGGATGAAGTTTGAGGTTCTCGAAGGATGATCCCCCACCAAATAAAAAATCCGTCGATTTGCGTCGACGGATTCTCAATTTAGTTTACTATAGTTTAGTTCGCTATAATTTCAAATTCTGTACGTCTATTTTCTTGACGACCCGCAGGCGTATTGTTACTTGCTACAGGTTTTGAGGAACCGTATCCCTTAGCCGTTAATCGATTGGCACTAATCCCTTTTCCTTGAAGGTAGTTCACAACCGCTTCTGCACGATCTTGAGAAAGTTGCTGGTTTAACGATGCAGAACCCGTATTATCGGTATGACCCGATATTTCGATCTTCAACGAAGGTACGTCGTTCAATAGTTTAACGAGACGGTTAAGTTCTGCATTAGAAGCACTGCGTAATGTTGCTTTTCCTACATCGAAAAATATGTTACGTAACGCGATTTTACTTCCGACGGCAATGTTTTTGAGCTCGATTGTTTTATTGATTAAATTATAGGCACTACCTTGCGGAATGTCAAAATTCTCAGAATGGAATAAATAGCCATCGGCTTTCACAGCGATACCATAATTTTTTCCTGCTTCAAGGGATACGAGAAACTTTCCTGATGCGCTATTGGTGCTAATCTCCTCGATAATCTCGCCCGTTTCGTTGTCGGTAATTTCTATCTGAGCTTCGACGGGTTTTCTAGAAATGGCATCGATAGTTTTACCTTTAAAAACAGTGAGTGATACTTTATTTACGTTTACAGTTTCTTCAATTTGCGGATCCTTGATAGGGTGAGCTACTGAGGCCAGTAAATAGTCTTCCAGGTCTACAATGGGTTGTTTAGGAGGTCCCCAGAAAGTTACTTTATAGATATCAAAACCACCTTTTCCTCCTTTCCGATTAGATGAAATATAGGCATATTTACCACTTGCTGTAGCGGCGAAAAAGAAGTCATCATAAGGTGTATTGATGGGGTAGCCCATATTTTTAGGACGTGACCAAACACCTTGATTTTTGTGAGAAACAAAAATATCGTATCCGCCCAAAGATTCATGTCCCTGGGAAGCTAAGTACATTGTTTCACCGTCGATGTGCATATAAATGGGTCCGTCGTTAAACTTACTATTAACGCGACTGATCATCGTAGCTGCTCCATAATTTTTCTCCATCTTATTTCGCATGCCCGAGTACATGATATCAGTTCCATTACTTCTGCTTTCATTGCCGCGCGAGAAAAAAATGTTGTATCCGTCATGACTATATGAAGCGTACATTTCTTTTGATTTTTTCGAGCTAATTTGTCGCGGCATCACTTCTGGATAACTCCACTGAGCACCATCCAAAACAGATTCGAAAATATCTTCTTGCCCGTCATTTTTCTTATGCAACAACATGCTTGTACCGTCGTAAGATAAATTGTTAACGACATCATCTTTTGAACTGTTTATATTACCGCGTATAGGTTTTACTTTGGACCAGTCACCATTTTCGATAAAAGCGTTGTAGATGTCGTGGTCGTACTCATCAAATTCATTTGGACTGTTGTCATTCGGTCGGTTTGAACTAAAGATAATTTCGGATCCGTCTGTAGTAATTGAAGGTGCAATATCGTCCTGGGCCGAGTTTAAAGGTTTTACATTGTCCACCCAACAACGTTCTGGGTCCGATTTGTACTTCTTAGCGTTTTCACACTCTCGTTTGCGCATGGTTACAAACTTGCTGAAGTTATCAGCTTTACGATATGCATCCGTGAATTTACGATAAGAATTCAACGCTTTGTCAAAATCACCTTTTAACTGGAGTGCATTCCC
Source organism: uncultured Flavobacteriales bacterium (assembly GCA_913056215.1). Classification (GTDB taxonomy): domain Bacteria; phylum Bacteroidota; class Bacteroidia; order Flavobacteriales_D; family Crocinitomicaceae; genus Brumimicrobium. The sequence continues at coordinate 11,113 of CAJXMN010000100.1, forward strand.
GTGATAGTA
>CAJXMN010000101.1 GCA_913056215.1 uncultured Flavobacteriales bacterium
CATTCAGGAAGATCAAGTTGTTTACGGTGGAAACGTGGATAAAGAACACCGCCATATTGAGCCGACTGTAATGGATAATGTCACTTTCGAGGATGAAATTATGGAGGACGAAATTTTTGGGCCTATTTTACCTGTGATTACATTTGAGCATCTGACGCCGTTATTAGCAAAAATTAAAGAAAAGCCGTCGCCCTTGTCGTGCTATTTATTTACCAAGAAGCGATCCGTAAAAGACCAGGTGATCAGTGAGTTGCGTTTTGGTGGTGGTGCAATTAACGATACGATTATGCATATTACGAATAGTAAATTGCCTTTTGGCGGAGTAGGCGATAGCGGAATAGGTAATTATCACGGCAAAGCAGGGTTTGATGCCTTTACGCATTACAAAAGTGTATTGGATAAAGCAACATGGTTGGATCCGGATTTCAAGTACCCGCCCTACACCAAAAAGAAAATGAAATGGGTCAGGTGGCTGCTGAGGATTTAAATAGCAAGACCATTTATGGCTACGGTGTGCTGTACCGCATATAATGTTGCCCTGTCGGTTTTGCTGTGGGGGTGTACTGGTATGCTGTCATACACATATCCCCATCAATAACTGACCTGCACATGCCCGTGAAAGTCATATTTCTTATTGGCTACAGAAGTGATCCTAATGGTGTAGAAGTAGGTTCCTTCGGTGACCTTTTCATTTTGTTGTGTTTTTCCATTCCATAGCGGAATTGTTTGTTGGAGTCCATCACTTTGCTTTACAGCTTTATTTATTTCATTTCCCCATCGGTTAAGGAAATGCGCTTCTATTTTTTTTGCCCTTCTTACATCGATGGTAAAGGCGTCGTTGGTTGCGTCGCCATTGGGGGTGATGATGTTGGGTATGCGCGCATAAATAGTGTCGTTGACCACAATATTGATTGATGCACTGTCGATGCATTCGGGACGATTATTAAAGGTATAAAGCGCCACGGTGTAGACCCCGGCCGTATCAAAATAGGCGGAAGTATGGGTGGTATTGTCCCAAAAAGCATCATCAATATACCATTCGTAGTCTGTTGCATTTTGCGAGGTATTTTCAACATTCACCTGCAACGGCTCAGGACCACTTTCGGGACTCGCTTCAAAACTTGCGTCAACATCAATTTCAACGGGAACAACAATCGTGGTATCCAGGGAGCACTGGTTGGCATCATTAATTTGCAGGGCAAAAGTATCGCCCACCAAATTGCTGAATGTACCGCTCTGCTGGGTGGTGTTGTCCAGTGTCAATGTTGATGGATTGGCTGCCTGTCTCCATATTTTCACCTCGCCGTTTTCATCACCACACGTTTCCGGCGTTACGCGCACCGAATCAATGGAAGGATTGATATTGACTTCCACCAGCACCTGCTCAGTACGAGAACAACCAGGTGTATTTTCAATGCGAACTACATAAAGTTGCGTACTGTCGGGCGATACCGTAGGCGTTGCACTGTTGGGGGCATCCATTCCTGCTGTGTTGAGCCATTCATAACTGCTCCCGCCACTGGCAAAGAGTTGCAGACTATCTCCACTGCAAACAGCAGTATCTGCAATGATTTGGGTGGAAAAAGTATCGCAGGGGGTGGTGTAGGCATGAGGGAAGATGAGGTTGATTGCTTTTCTATAGGTAGGTGAAGGGTTCTGATGATGTTCCATTTTTAATTGATACCCTGTATCTCCGCTATTTAGATAGCTATTGATAACAGCTATTCCGTCAGAACCATACAAGGTAGTATTTGGCACGTCATCTCCTAAACCAAACAATTCACTGTTCTGATAATAGAAGTGCCCTTGTATACCAACACCGTTTGTTGATGTATTATAGCTATCATTTTGATTAAACTCTCCAATTTGAGTGTCATTTAAAAATATGTCATAAGGGTTAAAGCCTCCCGCCCTATCCGTAAATATTGATAAACCGATGTCATCAGAAAAATTAATAGTATTCAGTCCATAAAAATTATAGACTTCTAATCCAATCATATCTAAATCATTGTACCAAAGAGATGTTGATACTTTATCTAAAGTTGAATTTTCATATTCGATATACAGAATGGGGGACCACCAGCCCCAATTGATCGGTTCGTCTATATTTAAAATTTCTATGGGGTATTTATTCTTACTTGGTTCTACTATATTTTTTATGTTAACTGCATATAATCTAACAGGATTAGATTGAGGGTTTGGATTCGTAAAAGTACTGATCAAATGAATATTGGTATCAACCTCGATCAACTCCCCATCCAAAACAATGGAGTGCTCATCAGGATGTCCCATGCTATACACAAACATCCAGGCATTTCTAATCGTACTTCCCGGTTCAATGTTGACTGTGATGGTGTCTTCAGGCCACCATGCACCAATTCCAGTACTAAAACCAGCAGCAGTAACTCCACCATAGTAAATATCCTGGTGAAAGAGTTGTTGCGCTGTACTTTGCGAAGAACAACCCACTAGTAAAAACACTATGAGGTATCGTATAAACTTCATTATTGTAAGAAAGCCCTTGCGCTCCGCTATTTTTACCGGAACACAAGGGCAATTTGTTGTTTTACTGAACAATTAACTTTTTGGTTTCGATAAAACGACCGTCGTCACTGAGTTGTACAAAGTACACACCCGCTTTGAGTTCGGCAGTTTCGATGGAAACTGCGTTGCCGTCACCGGCAGCATAACGAGCCACCTTTTTTCCCGTGAGGTCTACAAGCGTTATTGCAGGTTCATCATAAGCTTCGCGATCAAATTCAGCCGTTACCAGACTACCATTGGATGGATTGGGATACAACTTCATTGCACTGAGCATTTCTTTGTTGTCTTGCTCATCAGTTGCAGCCATTTTGGTACCACCGTTCAACAACAAGGGTTCGATGACCGGTCTACTTACAGAGTCTCGTAATAATGCGAGAATGGCATCGGCTCTTACGGCACTGATCTGGTCATTTTGATCCGATGCAATGGCCTCAACCTCCTGCTTTAAGTTGTTGTCCGTCCGCAGCGTATCTACAGTGTATTCGCCTGTTTCTTTTGATAAAAGGTCATTCATATCGGCAACGCGCACAAAGTTGGTAAGTCCAAACTCCGCTTCGATATCGTCCCGCGTGTCATCAAATTTACTGGTGTCGCGATCACAGAGATACGTATCGCACAGTTGTTCTTTTCTTCTTTCTTCAGTTTCCCCTTTTAGTAAAACGGCAACTGTATCCAGGCGACCTGGCATGATGGTGTCCTCCAATACCAATCGAATCGTTTTGTTCAACGTAAGTGAGCGCTCGGTTTTGGCGTAGTCGATTTCACTGATCAACCGATCGCGTTCCGATTTACCTACTTGTGCATTGTCGATTTGATTCATAACTCCATTGGATACGTTGCTGTTGTCTAGTGCTTCCATAACGTCATCAGATACAGGAGCGTTGGCAAGAATCACTTGTTTTAAATGCCCGTGGGCAGGGTTTGTCTGCGTACTTGAAAATAGTTGGTGAGTATTTCTTGGATAGAAGAAACTACAGGTTTTAACTGGTGTCGGGTATAGCGGTTTTAGGCTCATACGATCTCAAGGTGTTGAGGGCTAATGTAATAAGATTTTTGGTTGATGCAATAAGAAAAAAAGGTTTAGATGACTTTTAGAATCCTGGAATCAAGACCAATCCCGATCTGATACATGAACCGTACCTTTAAACAAACTTACTTTTTTATGATCTTGATTATAGGTGGTCACTTCGTATATTCCAATGCTTTTCCCCCGATTTAACTCTTTACATTCTGCAGTCAATTCATCACCAATTTTAACGGGACGCGTATGTGAAATAGAGGTTTCAATACTCAGACACTGTTTACCGTAGCTGTTAGCGGCAAAAGCCAAGGCAGAATCGGAAATACTGTACGTTATTCCACCATGGGCAATTGAAAAACCATTGACCATTTCCTGACGAACCGTCATTTTCAATTTTGAATATCCTTCCCGAATGGTTTCAACTTCAATGCCCAACCACTGAGAAAACGCATCACCGTCCATCATTTTTTGAACAATTGCTTCTGGGCTCATGATTGATTTTGTATGGAACGGTTCATCAATGCAATCATAGCAACTCCTACAATAAAGAGATAGGTGGCGGTTTCGTCGGACAGTTGCTCGCCATTTTCATCTTCTGCATCAATTTCACTGAGTAAAAAGGAAACCATGTTGGGTTGATTACACATAGAAGCAATGAGGTCATTGTCTTCTGTCTCCATGTACTCATCAAGGGTTTGAATATATTCCTCCTGGAAATTTTCAATGGCTTCGTCATCGATCGTTTTCCATTGTATACCTTGTAGTGCAAAAGCCTCCGAAAAGATGTTGAAATAATACATAAGTAATTCCAGCAACTCATCGTTTTTGTACTCGATCGCCGATGAAAGTACATAGCCAACAAAGTTTTCCTGAGCCAGGACATGAGCTTCTGATAATTTCTCCAGACTATCAGCATCCATATCGTCTATTTTCAATACGGCTTTCTCAATATTTTTAACGGTTAATTGTTCTGACATGTTATAGTATTATGAATGAAAAACTGCTTTAAGACTAAGATCTAATGAAGTCACTGAATGCGTAAGCGCACCAGAAGAGATAAAGTTGACGCCCGTTTCTGCATAAGCGCGAATGTTTTCTTTTGTAATCCCCCCGGATGCTTCTGTCTCAATATGTGCTGGTATTTTTGGAAGGACATCCTTAATTTGCTGAGGCGAAAAGTTATCGAGCATGATACGATCGATTTTTTGAATTGACAAAACTTCATCGAGCTCTTGTTCGTTGCGTACCTCAATTTCAATATTGATTTTAAGCTTTTTCTTATCAATGTAAGCATTGGCACGTTCGATGGCCTTCGTAATTCCTCCTGCGTAATCGATATGATTGTCTTTTATCATTATCATATCATAGAGTCCATACCTGTGATTGTGCCCCCCCCCAATGGTTACTGCCCACTTTTCCAGGGCGCGTATACCTGGAGTCGTCTTACGCGTGTCGAGCAGAGAAGCTTCGGTACCGGCAATGATGTCCGTAACTTTTTTAGTTTCTGATGCGATAGCACTCATGCGTTGCATGAAATTCAGCACTAAACGCTCCGTAGCGAGAATGGAACGCGAAGAACCTTCAACGCGAAAAACAATATCTCCGGGCGATACGCTAGAACCATCGTGTATCAAGACTTCCACCTTTAATTGATCGTCGTAGTGGTTAAAAACACGTTTGGCTAATTCAACACCAGCAATTATTCCGGTATCTTTGACCAACAATTGAGCTTCGCCTTTTGCTTCTTCTGGCACGCAGGACAATGAGGTGTGATCGCCCTCACCAATGTCCTCTTTCAGCGCCAATTCAATGATTGAATCTATCATGCTGCAAAATTACTCAGAATAATAGAGTTAACGAAGCAATTATTCATCTTTCCATTGTGCGTTGGTAAGTACGCGAAATTCCGGTTCCCCACCACCTCCAACAACTTTAAATTCAATATCAACAGGTCTGAATTTATATTCTTCGAGGTGTTGAATGAGATCATCAATAAAAGGGGTTTTTTGATCAACACGAACGGTGGTGATATAGCGATTTTCTTTTTTTGGTTCTCCTAAAAGTAAAAATAATTGATTGCCACCTTTAATAACACTGATAAAATGGGTCTTAAAACGTCCCTCTCCACCCAGTATATTATTGACCGTCTGTAAAGAATGGTGTGATGGTTGTATCTCTTTCCAATCTGATTTATCTATTTCATCGACATAATCAGCACTTCGCGTTCGGGTGGAAACGGGTTCTTCTTCATTGTAGAAAGTTTGCGTTTCCACGTAGACTGACTGAGTTGTATCGATCCAATCATCTTTCTTTTCATAAAATGCAATAACTTTTCCGTTTTCGAAATAGTAATGTCGTTCACCTTGTCCGTTGTACCCTCCGTTGATGAAACGCTCCACGATTTTGAGGGGCTGTTGATCATCATTCAAGTATGCTTGAACTTCTACAAAACTGGATTGGGCACCTTCGGTGTTTTCCCAACGCAGCGACTCTACTTGTTGAAGTTCATTTGTAATTTGATCGATCTCCTTCATCTTTTCGGCTGCCGGATATTGTTTTATCTGCTTCTTTGAAGCGTTTTCTGTGTTTTCCAGCGGATTCTTTTCTGAGGTTTTTACTTTTTGATCACATGCCGCGATAAGGTTCAAAAAGATTCCGAGCATAAGGCTATATTTCAATACTTTCATAATTCAATGCTTTTAAATAAAAATGTCCGCAGAACTCAATCTGCGGACATTAAAATTAATGGTTTCAACGCTTATTTGAAAATAATAGTCATTTCAACACGACGGTTGGCCTGACGACCTTCTTTCGTGTCATTGGATTCGATCGGTTGTGTTTCACCAAAGTAAAGTACGAACAGTCGTTCTTTGTCGATGCCACGATCAACCATGAACTGTTTAACGGCTTCGGCGCGTTTTTTCGAAAGAATCAAGTTGCTCTGAGCGTTACCGACATTATCTGTGTGACCAGCAATTTGAAGGTTCCACTCGGGCTTTTTCTGAAGAACCTCTGCCAACTCGTTGAGCGATACGACAGACTCTTCTTTGATTTTTGCACGAGCTACTTCAAATTCTAAGTTGTCAAATGCAGTTTTCAATATTTCCTGCACTTCTTCCTCGATCTCAGGACAACCATTGTTTGATCTTGGTGCTTTCGGTTCAGGACATTCATCATCCTTGTCAGGAATACTGTCATTATCTGTATCCGTATAAGGACAACCGTTGTTTTCCTTCGGACCAGCAAGGTTTGGACAGTCATCATCCTTGTCAAGGATACCATCTTCGTCTGTATCTGGCCATGGACAACCGTTGTTTTCCTCAGGTCCTGGAGTATTAGGACATTCATCGAGGAAGTCCAGGATACCATCATTATCAGAATCTGGACAACCGTTTAATTCTTGTGGTCCAGGCACCTCAGGACAAGCATCTTTAAAGTCAGGAATGCTGTCACCGTCCATGTCAGGACATCCTTTGAATACTTCCGGACCAGCTTTTTCTGGACAGTCATCTTCTTTGTCAATAATACCATCATCATCCGAATCAGGACAACCATCAAACTTTTTCAATCCTGGCGTTTCTGGACAATCATCATTTTTATCCATGATACCATCTTCATCTTTATCCGGACAACCGTTAAATTGTTTCAATCCAGGTTCTTTAGGACAGTCATCCTCTGAATCTTGAATTCCATCATCATCGGTGTCAGGACAACCTTTGAACGACCATTTACCAGGAGTATCAATACAAATATCTTTTTCATCAGATACCTTATCATTGTCAATATCGCTAGGGTGACCGTAGAGTACAGGAACACGCAATCCAGCGTAGACTCCAGCACCGCGTACTTCTCCTCCAGGGAATAATGTCTTGAGGTCGGGAACACCTAAAGTCAATGGGCCGAGACGCAATCCTAAACCAGCTCTAAATCCAGCGTAAGGGTTGTACGAAACGGGAATTCCTACACCTGCCCATTTGTAATCGTAAGTCGGTGTTATGGAGTATTGACTCGCAGCACGGACGTTTGATGCGTTCTCAGAGGAGTTTACATTGATGAAGGCCGTAGCATTAACGTAAAAATCTTTCCATATATGATAATCAACCTGGAAGCTCAATGCCGTTGGTGTGTTCATGTAATATGTAGCAGATGTATCTTCAGATTCTTCCCAGTCATCATCATTTTCAATGAGGCTATCGACTTTATTGGAAAAACCACCTAGTCCTTCCACATCTTCAAAAATGGTCAAGTCTAGATCGGTAGTGTTTACGGAGAAATTACGACTTTTTCCAGTCTTAGTAAATTTCATACCACCTAAATCGACGAGCGAAGCACCTACACGTAGTTTGTACTTGTTTTTATCGCGACGCCACAAGTTCGTTTCGCCGTCCATATCGTATTTATAATCTTTCCAATTTGGTCTCCATTCATAAACGACACCGAGATCGAGTCCCAATCCAAGCTTTGAAGTTAACTTGTAAAATTCATTGAAAGAGAACCCAGTACCCTCATTACCGTTACCGATGTATTCGTCAATATTTTCAGAATATCCAAAATTGAAGTTCCCGCGGAATGTTGTAGCTGTATCATCATTCAAAAGTTCAAAATCCAAATCTGATGCGTGCACATAGGTAGAAGCAATTCCTTGATTAAACTTCAGTCGTCCACCTGCTTTCCAGAAATGCTCGCCCTCATCGGAGATGACTTGTGCGTAATTGATTCCATATTCTGCCCAGGTCATCGCGTTTTGAGAAAGGAGCGATCCATCAATAGATTTGTTCCACAATTCCTGAAACTCTAAACCTTCTTCACTTAATTTAGCTACTTCAGGATGTATATCATCGATGTTGACAACAGTTCGTAGTTTCGCTGAGAAACCTACTGCTATCTTTGGATTAATGTGAAACATAAAATTCAATGCATCGAACTGTAAATTCATATTTACACCGCGAGCCGAGGCATTTGGATTATCGTAGTCAGTTACATCAAAAACGTTGTTTTCGTAAAAGTTATCCTCGTCCATCCAGGCTGTGTCTTTCCGCAAAGAATACGGCCAGTTTCGTTTTGGTAGCACATCAGCATTAAAATATTTGGCATTTTGCCACGCATCAACATTGAAGCTGAAGAGATTCACATCTACGACAAAGCGATTATCAACGATAGATGCAGGCTGTAAATCAGCAGACATGATCCCACCATAATTACTATGAGCAACACCCAGATAATTTTGCGCTGAAGCAAATTGTGTTAAGCTGAAAAAAATGCTGCAAAGCACAAATAGTTTATTCATTCTCGTCATAAGTTGTAGTTTAGAAATGATAAGATTTCACTTTATCCTCCAAAAATAATCAATCCTATTAAATTCTCATTGAATTGCCCCAATTTTTAATTTATAGCAGATGATATTTCCGTTAATTTCAGTATACAAGTAAAGTAATTCACGATGTTCATCAAATTGAGCACGTACAGTTGATCGACCTTCTTTTGGGAATTTGTCTCGCTCTTGTTGCAGCTCATTGTAGGCGTGGATCTTGTTTTGCAAGTAGTCGAGCGCTATGAGTGTAAATGTATTGTTCGTTTTCAATGCCTTTAAATGACTGACTTCGTTGTAAGGTAATTCGATCGTGAATACCACGTCTCCGTCATGATTTAAAACCTCAACGGTATTGTTATTTTGGATATATGCGTATTGATTATCCACACTTTTTAATGTGCCCTTGCCTCTAAAGTTGGCTTCTGCGTCTTTATGACCAAGTGCGAACACCTCTTCATTTTTCGTGTAATATCCAATTATTTTGCTCTGATGTTTCACGAAGTGAGTTCCACTGGTTTTGTTTAAACGCTCTGGTGCTGCAGGTGTTTCGAGGTAACCCATAAATTGTCTCGCTTCACTATCAATCACCCAAGTTCGTAGATTACCATCGATATTTAAGGCGAAAGGTGTTTGGTCTATTGGTTGAGAAGATACCTGAATGATGTTGAGTTCCTGCCCAGAACTATTAACCATTACCACTTCTCCTTTTTCTGTACCGACTAAAAATCGTTTGGTGCCATTCCATACAAACGCACTGATAGCAGTTGTCAATTGGTGCTCACTTTTATAGGGAAAGCCTCCAACGCTATTACCATTCAAATCGATCAGGTGGACTTTATTAGCTGTTCGAAATAAGAGTTGATGCTTGTCATTGTCAAATACATCGACCACTTTTACCTGGCCCTGGATATTATTTCCGATACTGCCGGACCAGATAGACATGCTATTAGGGCCTAATAATTCATAATTTCCTTGATTATCGTATATAAAAAGTGAGATCCCATTTCTTAAATGATCAGGAATCGGCGTAAATTGATCGAGTTTGAATGCTGGACTGTAGGACCACGTGCTATTGTCCTCATTGAGTACTTGTGCTTTTGGAGGACGTGTACTGACTTGAAATAATAAGTGTGATTTCCACGTCTTACTCTTCTTTTCCCTCGGACTTATGCTGCGATAGTTAACTTCCGCAGGTAGTCCTCCAAAAAATGCTTTTTGAACCTTCTTTTGTGTGGCAATAGTTCTTCCCAGTTGATAATCAACTAAGATTTGTTGTGCAATGCGGCGGTTTTGGGTAAAAAAGACTTTGTCTTCTAATTGACCTACAAAAATGCGGGAAGAGTCTGATGCGGGAAAGTCTTTTGTAAGTTGGAATCCAGTGAAGGAGTGAAGGTTGTCGTGCATCTTTATGGAGTCCTCATGTGTCGATTTTTCGATAAGTATAAGCGACGGCTCTTGTTTTGATCGATAGTCACTAAAAAGAACACGTTCACCTTTGTAAGTGATATCAACAAATCCTTTGTCAACCCAGCTAGCCATGGTTTGGGAAAAGATTGTATCATGTGCTGATGCGTAAAAACGCTCGCGGAAGATGTATTGATCAATATTTTCGGGGAGCACGCTCGAAAAATAGGCAACGTCGCGAATGGGCTTCCCATAGGTGGTGTTTGGATCGGCACTGCGGTATTCAAAATACCCCTTGTTCAAATTGTAAATATCGGTGCGGTTCCATTCATCGCCTGATTTTTCCCAGTAATTGGCCGAAGCTTTTTTATCGGCATCTTGAAAAAAGTGAAACGTAGAGTCTATCCTGCAATCGGGTGATTTGAAAACTTCATCACTGATGAGCAGATTATTCTTGCTGCGTTGGTGATGAACGTTATTTTGTTTGAAAAACCGTGTGATGTTTTTGGCCTCTTTCCGCGACCAATCTGTATCTTTTTTGAAAAGAACTTTATTGGTAGAAGCACTAAGGAAAATGCGGAGATCAGGTATTTTTATACTTAAACTATCGAGCATTGGAATGACTGGAGCATAAGTGTTGTCTCGAGCAATGGAAAGTACATCTTCGGCCTCGGATATACGATTAATGAGAATTACGGCTTGCTCTTCCTTGCAAAATACATGCTCAGGGGTAAGTTGATTCGAGTTGTCGATGAATAAATCGTACGATGCATACCCCAGCCACCCGAGAGAAACAGCAACCAAAA
>CAJXMN010000102.1 GCA_913056215.1 uncultured Flavobacteriales bacterium
CCTACGTTATTACCTGGTTGTTCTTTCTTTCTTTCGATTCCTTATGGAAAAGCTCGTAAAATGATGGAGCATGATTTGCCGGTTGCGCTGGCTTCAGATTTTAACCCTGGTTCGGCTCCGTCAGGAAACATGCAGCTCTTGACGTCATTAGCATGCACAAAGATGAAAATGACACCCGTTGAGACGTTGAATGCGATTACGATCAACACGGCAGATGCTATGGGACTAGGAGATACACACGGCTCAATCAGCATTGGTAAAAAAGCCAACCTCATCATCACCAAACGCATGGATGACCTTGCACGCATTCCGTATTCTTTTGGAGAAAACAACGTAGCATCGACTATTTTAAATGGAAAAGTTTTTACACCGAATACAGGGGCTTAATATAATTCGGCATTATCATTTTTTCTATTGGATCCGTACTGCAAGATTGAAATGTTTCAATGCACACCAAACTAGGACTTGTTAATTAAGTAATAAGTATATATCACTTTACGACGAGAGCGATTCTTTGATGATGGCGATAAATAAAGGCCGCTGATTCGAATGCGGGTGGTCCAAAAGTTGCACGTGCATTGCACGAAAAACCGTAATATTCAATTGGCATACCCAATATATTCTTGTCCAACATTTTATTTGAGTTTCTGTCGTGATAGACTGCTATCGCATAACTTCTTCCTGGAACTAACTGGGAAATCTGAATGCTGGGAGGTAAGCTCTCAACTTCAACTACACGGTTCACTATTCCCTTACCGTATTCGGGAAAATGATCTGCGTTTTCATATACAGCCACCATCAATTGTCCTTTTTTTTCTGTCACACCTTTTACTTGAATAGTCAACTGACTTAAGCTCCAATACGAGCTCAATAAAACGACAATCATCATATAGTACTTTGCACAATGCATGACCATATAACGCAAATGGTGGAGTAAAAGTTTAAAAAAAAGAGATTTATCTGTAAAAGTTCATCTCTGAGATGTACCTATGAACGGGTGCTGTGAGTAGATAACGAACGTCATTTCCTTCTTTGATAGCTTGACGAATGAAACTCGAACTCACTTTCATGATGGGGGCTTCTTCACACAATTCAACATTTTGATGATCGCGCAATTTATTTTCTGGTAAATATCCGATCTCTTCTACCTCCACTTCTTCCTGGATGGTCAGCACACGCGGATAAACGTAAAGCTTGTGATTTTCAAGAATGTGTTCGTAATTCTTCCATTTATGAAAAGTACGAAGATTGTCTTCTCCCATGATTAAATTAAAATCATGTTCCGGATACTTTTCATTGATGTAAGCCAGTGTATCAGAGGTATAAGAAGGGCGTGGCATTTTAAATTCAATATCGCTCGCTCGCAGTTTGAGATTATCGTCTATAGCTACTTTCACAATGGCCAGGCGATGATAATCCTCGAGCAATGAAGATTTCTTTTTTAATGGATTTTGAGGGGAAACGATAAGCCAAACTTGGTCTAAGTCCGTATAATCAGCCATATAATTTGAAATGATCAAATGACCAATATGAATGGGATTAAAAGTTCCGAAATATAAACCTACTTTCATAGCTCTATGAATGCTTTAATGTTTTTATCTACTTCCTCCACGGTAAGCTCTAGATTATCATTAACGACTGTCCGATCAAATTGTTCAGCTTTAGTGAGTTCCTGGGAAGCTTTGGTTAGCCGGGTTTGAATCTTTTTCTCAGACTCTGTTTGACGATTACGCAGTCGCTGTTCCAGCACTTCAATCGATGGAGGCTGAATAAAAAAGCTCAACGCAGCATCTCCAAAATATTTCTTGAGATTAATGCCTCCAAAAACGTCGACATCAAAAACCACGACTTTTCCTAAACTCCATAGCCGCTCTACCTCAACCTTCAAGGTTCCATAAAAATGATCCTCATAAACTTCCTCCCATTCGATAAAATCATCCTCAGCAATGCGATCTTTAAACGCCTGTACTGACAAAAAGTAATAATCCTCTCCATGCGTTTCATTGGGACGAGGTGGACGAGAACAAGCTGAAATCGAAAAAGCCAATCGATTGTTACGATCAAGCAGGTGATGAACAATTGTGGTCTTTCCAGCACCAGAAGGCGCCGAAAAGATAATACATTTACCGATGTGTTCGCTTTTCTCCCTCATTGATTAAAGTGTATTCAGTACTTGTTCTTTTATTTTTTCCAAATGATCTTTCATTTGAACTACCAAACGTTGCATGTCTGCGTGGTAGGACTTACTCCCCAACGTATTAATTTCTCTTCCGATTTCCTGACCAATAAAGCCCAGTTTTTTTCCATTTGGAGACTCTTTTACCATTGTTTCCTGAAAATAATCCAGGTGATGGGCGAGGCGAGATTTTTCTTCCGTGATATCGAGTTTTTCGATGTAGTAAATTAACTCTTGCTCCAAACGGCTGTCATCATGTTTTACCTGCAACTCCTCAATAGATTTCTGCATGCGGTCTCGTACCGTATCTATCCGTTTCTGTTCATGTTGAGGGACCTCCTCAAGCATTTCACGTATGGCATTGATTGAATGCGTAAAATCGGCCTCTAACGTTTCTCCTTCTTCTTGCCTGAATTGATCCATTTTTTCAATAGCGCTCAAAAGAACTTTTTCCAGTACCTTCCATTCACCTTCTTCAAGCTCCTCCTCTTTTGAAATAAGTACTTCCGGAAATCGCATAATTGCAGGGAGCAGAGTTTCTTTTTCTGCCCCAACCTCATCCGAAATTGCTTTGAGCTCATTGTAATAGTTGACAACAAGTGAACGATTGATAGCAACATTTGCCTGGCCATCAGCACTTTCAATTGTGACAACACACTCAATCTTCCCCCGATCTAAACGATCCTTGAGCACTTTTCGAATTGGAATTTCTTTGGATTTATAAATTGAAGGACACTTCAAGTAAACATCCCCCCCTTTACTGTTCAACGATCGCAATTCTACTGCAATCTTTTTATCCTGATAAGTTCCCGTTGCCTTACCATAACCTGTCATTGATTTTAACATTCCCTGAACTTTGGGCAAAATTAGAAAAACCGCGGAACTAAACGTACGTAAAAAACGGAAATATACTTTTTAGTGGCTGAATAGAATCAATTATTCAATCCGTCCAGCAATCGCATTCTCCACCATTTCTTCCAGCGTATAAAAATCATAATCCAGCCGATCTTTGATTTTTTTATTACTGTATTTAATTTTTTTAAATGCACTTTCTGCCGAAGAACGCGTGATCACTGGACTTGAAAATGTGATAACTGCCCAAAAGACCGCTAGTCTCCAGGCAATCCCCATGAGTAATGGACTTGCTTTATACTTTGGTGGTGGTTGATTGAGCTGTCGTGCAATTTCCGCAAATACTTCGAAGAAGGGACGATTTTCGCCAATACATAGAAAACGCTCGTTGATGATATCGCGATCCATAAGCGTTACCATAATTTTGGCTACATCGCGCGCATCGACAAAAGCGTTAGCTCCTGGTGAATAAAATTTCAACCCCTTTCGAATCGTATCAAAAATCACCATTGAACTTTCCTCCCAGTTTCCAGCACCAAATGCAATGGATGGATTAACGATGACCGCATCGAGCCCTTCCTCTATTCCACGCCAGACTTCTTTCTCAGCACTGTATTTAGAGATTGAATAACCCCGTGTTTGATCCGTCAGTATCCATTTATTGGATTCATCAACAAGGTCATCTTCCGGAACATCTTTATTTCCAACGGCAGCTGTAGAGCTTACGTAACACAAGCGTTTTATATTTAAGTTTAAAGCCACATTCACGATATTAGCAGTACCGTAGCGATTTACAGCAATCATTTTACTGAAATCTCTTCGCTTGAATGAGACAATTGCAGCACAATGATAAATCTGCTGATGACCTGCCATAACTTCTTCAAGATCAGCAACATCCAAAATATTGCACTGCACCCATCGAATTTTATCAAATAATGAATTTGATTCCGCTTTCAGGTAGAATTCAAATACTTTTTTAACCGTTTGAATTTTTCCCGGGTCATTATAAATGGCCGTAACAGCATCGTGCCGCTGTACCAATTCAACAAGCAGATGACTACCGATCAACCCTGTACCTCCTGTGACAAAAACCATATCACAAATGTAGCGGTATTTTTGTGCAGCCCATCATATTTTTTTGTCGAGTTCACTCCATATCTTTTAATAATTCATCTGTAACTTCCCAAAAACATGCTTCAAAATTAAGCACTTGATCATTCCGTACTTCAACGCCTTCTTCTCTCAATAGTGCAGCCATTGTAGCTGGAGTTTGAAAATGCATTTTACCTGTGAGTATCCCTTTACGATTCACTACTCGATGAGCGGGCACATCTGACTTGACATGAGAAGCATTCATGGCCCAGCCTACCATTCTGCTCGATTTCGATGCTCCCAACGCTTTAGCAATACTCCCATAGCTCGTCACGCGACCTTCTGGAATCAACCGCACAATTTGATACACGCGTTCAAAAAAATCCGTTGTCTCCTCACTAACCCTCATCAATGGTAAATTGACAGTATTTAATAATATGTCCTTCGTTAGAGAAGAGGTCTTCGTAATGTGTTTTTATTTGCAATATATCCTTTAACTCTTCGGAAAAATGATCCAGATCGCGATAGATATCATCACTTTTAAAAATGCAATTGTATCCGTGTTTTTCGATTTCCTCCAACGTGGATTCATAAAGCAAATCACTATCTGTTTTCAAATGAATCTTTCCACCCGGTCGCAGAATCTTGCGGTAACGGTCAATAAAGACACGAGAGGTTAACCTCTTATTTGGTTTATTTGGTTGTGGATCAGAAAAGGTCAACCAGATTTCGTCCACCTCATTTTCGCTAAACAAGCGGTCTATAAAGTCAACTTTAGTTCGCAGGAAGATCGCATTTCCGATATTTTCTTCTTGGCATTGTAGCGCACCAACATACATCCGAGCACCTTTAATATCTACCCCTACAAAATTTTTTTCTGGATGTTTTTTCGATAACCCTACCGTATACTCTCCTTTCCCGCACCCCAATTCCAGTACAACCGGATGATCATTTTTAAAATAATCCTGATTCCATTTTCCAGGGTAATCCACACTTCCGTCTTTAATCGCGTCCATGGTCGGTTCCAGGACGTGATCCATTTTCTTCATTTCTGCGAATCGAAACAGCTTATTCTTACTCATTTTTTACTAACTTGTTTGCAAAAATAGAAATCTTCTTTTTGAAGTGCACCATAACCAATTAAAAAGCATCCGAGAACAACGCATCCTAATCAGTCCTTTAAATTGGGGATTGGGACATGTCACGCGCACCATACCCGTTATTGAATATCTCACTCGGCAAAATGAGGTAATCATTTGCTGTGATGAACAACAGGAGCACTTGTATCGACAATATTTCCCTCAAATGTGGTATGTCCCCATGGAAGGATATCCTTTTGAATTTTCTGGCAAGGGGCAATGGGCAACTGACCTTCTGCTCCATTATGGCAAACTGAAACGAGCACTTCGCCAAGAAAACATGCGCGCTCAAGAATTGGCTAATAAGTTCAATGCGGATCTTTTAATCTCGGATCAACGATTTGGGTTTTGGACACCTGACACTAAAAATGTCATTATCAGTCATCAGTTGAGATTACCCTTGCCCTCATGGAATGTAATTCCGCAATGGTACAACCAATCCTTATTAAATAGATTTGATGAAATCTGGATCCCGGATGACGCCAAAAGCACTTATGCTGGCCGCTTATCTTCCAGCAAACAAAAAAAAGCCCGTTTCATCGGAACATTGTCACGCTTTGACTTTAAGGCTATCGAACGCTATATACCACACCATAAAAAATATGATTATTTAGCCATCGTATCAGGTCCAGCTCCCTACAACAGAATATTTTATGATCGCGTCGTCCAAAAGTTCTGCTCGAGTCAGAAAAACTGTGGAATCATCGCTCCTTCAACGGTAGTTAAAAGCGCTTCTAAGCCCAAAGGGGTCACGGTCTATTCAGACCTCGATCACGCTTCTTTTCTGCAATTAATGCTCAGTTCTGACTATGTTGTTAGCCGTTCGGGATACTCCACTTTAATGGATCTAAATGCCACTAATAACAGGGCATTACTAATACCCACTATCGGTCAAAAAGAGCAAGAGTACCTCGCTCAATTACATGATTCACATGAACGTTGGCAATTTCTTAGTGAGCGTGAGTTTGATAAGATCAAAATATAGTTCTAAAATAAACATGTTAAAACCAGCTTCTGCGATTGCGTTTACGTGCTTCTCGTCTCCTTTTTCTTCGTGTTTTTCTAATGCGTTTTTTGACTTGCTTTGATTGCATTTTCCAAAATCGCCGCTCTGCCTTTCGCTGCGCACGCTTTGCCTTTCGTCTTTCTTTTTTCTTCTTTTTAGCACGAGCTTGCTCTGCTTGTTCTACCGTTGGCTGATAGCCAGGGGAGGAAGAGGCACATCCAGGCCCTGTAATCATCATCAATAGACACAATAAAAACATTATGAATTTCGTTTTCTTTATCATAACTTCGCTAACGTAGAACGAAAATATGAACTTAAAAAATTTTATATACATTTCCTTGCTTTGTCTGATCTGGAGCTGTACAAAAAACAACCAACACCCCGTTCCGTATTTTCAATTCGACGCTAACATCAACTTAACACTACCAAAATACAATGATCTTCAAGGTGTTGGTGGCTGGGCTTACGTGGTTGGAGCCGGTTCAAAAGGAGTAATCGTCTACAGGCGTTCAGTCAATGAATTCGTTGCCTTTGACCGCCATTCTCCAGCTCCCGATGGTTTTGACTGTGCTACGGGTTTACAGGTGGATGAAGACAACTTTTTAATCCTAAATGATCCTTGTTCTAACGCACAGTTTTCACTCTACGATGGATCCGTAATTGATGGGGACACGAAATGGGGATTGCGCAAATACCTCACTGCCTACAACGGAGGGCAAACGTTGAGAATATATAATCCGTAAGTTTATCGGAGAGAAATGTAAGTTTGGCCCGATAATAGCGTCAAATAGAACGTATGAAGAAAATAATTACAGTTTTGATCATGTTGCTTCTTAGTATTCACTCGTTAGTTACGGGGCAAACGAAACAAGTCTTGTTCATAGGTAACAGCTTTACCATGAACTATGACATGCCTAGTAAACTCGAAACAATAGCTGGCCAGAACGATCATTCTGTATATACCAAAAAGGTAACAACTAATGGTAAAGACTGGAAATACCACGCCTCTCAACCGTCAACTTACGCTACTATACGGTCGAACTCGTGGGATTATGTTTTCTTACAAGCTAAAAGCTATGAGCTTATATTAAGTGACAGCACCGTTCTACAGCATTCTCTAACCTATGGTAGGCAAATGATAGATAGTATTCGTTACCATCATCCAGAAGCAAAAATTGCACTATTCATGACATGGGGTTATGATCAGGGTATATACCTTTCTCACTTAGATCGGCAAATTGATTTTGGAGAAATGCAACAACGACTCAAAAAGCAATACCTTGCCTTCGCTGATACTTTTCAAACAGCGGTTGTACCCGTAGGGGAAGTTTGGAAAAAAACTCGTATGCAATACCCTGGTATAGAGCTCTATACTTCTGATCGCTATCACCAAAATAAAACAGGCTCTTTTTTAATTGCAGCTACATTTTACACTTTTTTGTTTGATGAACCCATTCAAGATACGGAAAACTTGCCCTACCCTATTTCAGAGAATGATGCCCGTAATCTTTTGACCGTGGCCTCAAACGTAGTTAGCAATTCCAGCCATAACTGGAAGCGCGAATACTGGATGAACAAAAAGCTAAATTTGGTTGATTATAAATATATTGAGGATAGTATTGTCTTAATCGCGAAAGTTTCGAGCGACAATCGGCTACGCTGGAAAATAAATAATGACTCGTATAGCAAGGCGTCCTGTATTGCACTTCCTCTCAACCGCGACCTGAGAAGAGTAAGGCTCATCGTACGGGAAAGCATATTCCGCCGACCAAGAAAAGAAACCTTTTACATCACGAAGGCAAACACGATCGAATAACGATTCTCTTTACTTGCTTTTTTTCCGAATTTTGCGAACCCGAATATTGAGGAGTTCGATCGAAAGTGAAAAAGCGATGGCAAAATACAAATAGCCTTTCGGAATTGTACCTACTTCTTTTCCAAAAACACTCGTCCCTGATAGGTGAGCCCCTTCGGTAATTAATAAAAAACCGATCAACATTAAAAAGGCTAACCCTAACAACTGCATACTGGGATGTCTTTCAATATATATCCTTATCTGGTTAGCAAAAACGAGCATTACAGCCATTGATATTACAACGGCCATGATCATAATTACAAGCGCATGGTTAGGATTGGGCGAAATCCCATTCGTCATCCCGATTGCCGTAAGTATAGAGTCTATCGAAAATATCAAATCGATCAAAACAATTTGTATCAGCACACTGCTCATAGACTTACCTACCTTTTTTTCAACTGCACTTTCGCGATCCGTTTCTACTTTTTCCAAAATTTCAGAAGTACTCTTGTAAAGCAAAAACAATCCACCAACAATCAAAATGAGTGCCTGCCAGCTCAACGAAAATTCAATCCAGGATAATTCCACTTCCCAAAAAGGAGTCTTCAATCGAACGAGGTAAGAAATCAGAAACAACAAAATAATTCGTTGAACCATAGCGAGAAGCAACCCGATATTCGTGGCTTTTTTTCGCTGACCCTTAGGCAATTTACTCGCTGCAATAGAAATAAAAACGACATTATCGACACCCAAAACAACTTCGAGAAAGGTGAGTGTCAACAACGCCATTATAGCATCTCCCGATAATAAAAAGTCAATCATACACTATCTTTTAAAATGAATAAAGAGGACTCAACTACAAATATATTTAAATCACACGCTTCATTTGTTTATTATTCGTATAAAGTAAATAACCCGCGACTGACATTTGGGACATTTCAGTTAAAACGGCACAATAGCTTTGAACCTGCTCATTATGTTTCTTGCGTTCCTGACCTGTCTTAAAATCAATCACAATCATTTCATCTCTGGTTATCAAAATCTTATCGGGTCTCCTTGTTGTCTTCTCGTCCACCAGCAACTCTTGTTCATCCAAGATCTTGACGGCACGTTTCTGGATCGCTTTAAACTCAGGAATTTCAAAAACATCGTGTGCCGTCTCCAAAAGAGATGGCTTTAAACGAGCCTGCACTTTATCTTGACGCATGAGCTGATTAATACGCTCTTCAAGCAGGGATGCCTCATGTGTGCTCGCAATTAATAAATGCAGTTGATTACCGAATTCCTGTTCTTTACTAATAACTTCTACTTCCTCTAGTTCTTCTTCGCGGAGGGAGATTTCAGGGAACCACAAAAAATCTTCCAAGTGATCCGGTTCAAATCCATTATTTTGTTCAAGTTCCTTTTGTACTTTTTGTGGCTCACCTATCGCAATTTTATTTTCACTTCTGACGATTGCTGGATGATTCAGTTTTTCAGCAATAAGGGTTACCAATTGATTCATTGAAGAAAAACGGTCACTACTTTTTGACGGATACTGCTCTTCGAACATTACATAAAGCCGCTCCTCTGCCCGCGTAAATCCGACATACATAAGGTTTAATCCATCTAATAATTGTTGCTGATCTTCCTCCTGATAAGCGTTTTCGACATATTCTGGTGTTCCTTTTCTGGATAGTTTGACACGAATTACGCTTTCGTCCACTTGGAAAAAGGCCTCTTTCTCGTGTGTTCGAAGGTTCCATTCTAATTCTGGAATTAGTACCACGGGGAATTCTAATCCTTTAGAAGCATGAAGCGTCATAATTTTAATAGCCTCATCGTTTTCTGGCAATTGAATATTCTCACTTTTTGCTTTGCTTTCCCAGTGTTCTAAAAAGCTTCTTAGATCAGGACCGTATTTTAAATCATAATCGTGGAGCACTTCCATGAAATGATGCAAGTAGGGGTTTTTCAACAAATTTACACGGAGCAGATTAGTAAATTTCTTACCGAGATCATACATATTTTCATAATTCGGCATAAAGCTCGCTACATCCTGAAAATAGCAGTCCACAAAGGAATCATAATCAAAACTCCCCACTTTTCCGTCTATCCAAAAAGGTTCCATTTCAGAGACTGGATCAGCTCCCTTCATCTGAAAGTAGCTACTCGCAAATTTCATTTGAGCCGTTTTATTCGATTGATTTCTGCGCAATCGAAAATAATCAACCATTACTTTCACGGTGCGGTCTGCCCCCACTTCCAAACTATCAGCGCTGATTACTTTGAATTCCTCTGGACAATTAATCAACAGGTGTGCAAGATGGCTGGCTAATTTCTTAGATCGAACTAAGATGCAAATATCCCCAGGGGCATATCCGTCACGAATACAGTCTCTTAGTTTTGTTACAATAAAATCATCGATGATGCTTTTATCATTTTCTTTTTTAGTCCACGAATGCAACTCCACGTAACCACCATTATCACCTTTGGGATGCTGGCGAATGGAGTTATAATAATCGTGAAAAACAGCTGGTAGATGATGCAGCGCTTCTTCAAAAAACATATTATTAAACGCTACAATTTCGCGTTTCGATCGGTAATTATCTTGTAACGCTTTCTTATTTCCCAATGTTAGAAAATGTTGAGAAATACGTTCGAGTTGATCATTGTGTTCGGGATTATAAATTTCGGGAAGCGCTACAAATTGCTCAACTAGTCCATTTCGAAAACGGTAAATCGCCTGTTTCGGATCTCCCACAATCAAATTTCTTCTATTATTACTAATGGATTCGTGCAAAAGTGGTATCAAGTTCATCCACTGCAAACGACTTGTATCTTGAAATTCATCCAGTAAATAATGGTGAAATCGGGTGCCGAGTCGTTCATAAATATAAAGTGCGCTCTCGTTGTTCAGCAATTGAGCAATGCGTTGTCCAAATTCAGAAATCCCGATAATGTGATGCTCCGA
>CAJXMN010000103.1 GCA_913056215.1 uncultured Flavobacteriales bacterium
TCCGGTTATCATTGGAAAGCATCGCCTGGTAGATGGCATCGAAACAGCTAAAAATCCGAGTCTAATTGCATTTGAGTATGCACGTAAGATTTTCCCCGATGATTTACTGATACTGTTAAGTCTCGGTACTGGACAGTTGACGGGGGGCAATTATGATGATATGGAAGTAGAGGTCGATCGAGTTCATCAAACGCTTTTGGAGAAAGAAAAGAATCGGGAAAATCAACTCATATATCATCGTTTTCAACCAAGCCTCAATAGTGCGGAACAAGGTATGGATGCTGCCTCTCCTGCAAATATACAAGCTCTCATGGACGATGCTGAGGCATTTATTGAGACACAGAAACCTACTTTTAAGAAATTAATGGATCAATGGCGATCATAGAAATAAAAAAGGCTGCCTCGAAAGACAGCCTCCTAATTAATTAACCTGTAGAAGTTAATAATTGATCCGTTGTGTTCTATAACGGGGATTAAAATAGAAGGTTTCAAAAAAAATGAATTTATTTTGTGTAATCCTCCTAAGCGCTTTATACAGAGTACTAGTGAAGTTTTAAAAAATTATTTTATTACTGCTTTTCTTTTTCAAAAAGACCCACCGCTTCGATATGACTTGTGTGCGGAAATTGATCGACGAGACTGATTTTTTTTGTGATATACCCGCTTTCCTCTAGTGTTTTAATGTCTCTTGCTTGTGTCGATGGATTGCATGAAATATAAACGATACGCGAAGCATTGAGGGCAATAACCTTTTTAAGCGTTTTTGGTGCAATGCCTGCCCTTGGCGGGTCTAAAACAATGGTGTCAATTTTGTTGATATATTCTGGGTAAGCCCGTAAAAACTTTCCAACGTCAGCTGCGTGAAAGGTAATGTTGTCAATTTTGTTTCTTTTGGCATTGCGTCGAGCATCCTCTATGGCTTCTTCCACGATATCAACTCCAATAATATTAGCGTCATTCGTTCGTTGAGAAAGGAGTTGACCAATCGTCCCCGTTCCACAAAACAAATCCATAATCACTTTATCTGAATAGTCGTTATTCCCTTCAAAAACATAGTCTAAAGCTAAGTTGTACAATCGTTCTGCACTTTGTGGATTCGTCTGGAAAAAGCTTTCCATACTGGCTTCAAAAAATAAGCCGTTTAACGTTTCAACGACATAATCCTTTCCAAAAATTAAATCGCAATTTCCATTTTCTATTTTGGCCCGATCAGCGACGTTGTCATTAATAGTGTGTTGAAATCCGGCAATGCGATCTCCCATTTTTTCTTGCAAAAACTCTCCAGCAGCGTGAACATCGAAGTTATCTAGTCCCTGAGAAGAGGTGACCAGATTAATCAGTAACTGGTTTTGGTGGAACGACTTACGAACAACAATGTGTCTAAAAAAACCTTTCTTTTGAGGCGGGTGCCAGGCAGGGAGTCCGGAAGCTTCTAAATGTAGTCGAAACGAAGAAAGAAAATTCTCCCACTCTTCATCAAATAGTCCAGAAGCCTTATTAAGACTTTCAACTTTCCACCATGTACCGCGGTGTTTAAATCCAAGTGCAAATGCATTATCTATTTCCTCATCTTCCACAATATCGTGTTCGATACACGAAAAGGAATATTCCATTTTGTTGCGATAGTGATAATTAATCGGGGATGGAATAAATTGGTCAAATAAATCAGATATATGTTGCAGGTCACCGATACGCCGATAAAGTTCTAAAGTGACCTCTTTCTTGTATTTCTGTTGAAGTTCGACTGGGACATGAATATATGGAGCGCCACTAATTTCTTGGTAGGAAGAGATTTGCTCCATTGGAGAACGTTCGAGCACTTTTAATAATTTACATTCTGCGTGTTTTTTGCGTTTTTTATGTACGCGTGCTAATACTTTCTGCCCTGGAAATGTGTTTTGTACAAATATGACATATGCACCATTTTCATCATGCATACGTGCAATTCCTTTTCCTCCATACGCCATGTCTTCAATTGACACAGTGATAACTTCTCCGCGTTTAATCATTTTGAGTAAATTTTACGATGAGTTTGTGTTGCTACAATAACCCGCGTATGATGCCTTTTTCGCTTTCTTCAACAAAATCAATCACCATCTTTTTTAGTGGCGAATGTTCAAGTTCAGATTTTAAAGATTCCAATCCTTTTGAGATATTGTTATTTTGAACAAATAGGATGCGATAAATATTTTCAATGAGCTTAATGTCATCTTCTGTAAAGTCTCGTCTGCGCATTCCAACAGCATTTATTCCTGCATAGCTCAACGGCTCACGAGCTGCTCGCACAAAAGGGGGGACATTTTTTCGAATTAAACTAGCACCCGCAATAAATGAATGGGCTCCTATATGCATAAACTGTTGTGCAGCTACTTTTCCTTCTAAAATGGCATAATCATCAATCTGGACATGACCTGAAAGACCGGTATAATTTGCGAGAATAACATGGTCTCCAAGTATGCAGTCGTGAGCAATGTGGACATAACCCATCAATAGACAATGCGAACCAATTACAGTTTTCATTTTATCGCGCGTGCCACGATGGATAGTCACACATTCGCGAATAGTGGTATGATCGCCAATTTCAACCGTTGTATATTCTCCGCCAAACTTGAGGTCTTGAGGAATGGCTCCAACAACAGCTCCTGGAAAAATTGTTACATTCTTTCCGATGCGTGTACCTGGATAGATGGTCACATTAGGACCAATATGAGAACCAGTGCCAATTTCTACATCTTCGCAAATCGTCGTGAAAGGCTCAATGGTTACTTGGTCTGCTATCGCTGCACCAGATGATATAGAAGCGAGTTTACTGATCATCCTCTTTTTTGTCTTTTACGATTTGAGCAAGCATTTCAGCCTCTACAACAAGTTTTCCACGTACATATCCCTTACCACCCATATTGACAAGTCCTCTGCGTATGGATGATAACAACTTCAGTTCGAACACTACCGTATCACCAGGAAGTATTTTTTGCTTAAACTTAACGTTATCAATCTTCATGAAATAAGTAGAGTAGAGGTGTGGTTCGTCTACCTTACTTAGTGCAAATATTCCTCCGCATTGCGCCATAGCCTCAATCTGTAAGACGCCGGGAAATACTGGGTTGTTGGGGAAGTGTCCCGTGAATTGGGGTTCATTCATTGTGATGTTCTTTACACCAATAATGGAGTCATCACTGATTACCATTACTTTATCAACCAGCAAAAATGGATAGCGGTGGGGTAACATTCTTTCAATATCGTTGATGTCAAAATGAGGCTCGCAATCGAGATCAAACTTTTTAGGAGCATGTTTTTGCTCCTTGATTTTTTGCTTCAACACTTTCGCAAATCGTGTATTTCCTGAATGGCCCGGGCGTCCCGCCAGAATATGCGCTTTTATCGGTTTGCCAACAAGCGCTAAATCACCTACAATATCGAGCAATTTATGACGAGCTGGTTCATTCTGAAATTTCATTTCGTAATTGTTCAACGTACCGATTCCTTTGATCTCTATTTTGAGGTTTTCTTTGCCGAGCAATTTTGCGAGGTAGTCGAGCTCTTCCTGACTCACGTCCTCGCGTTCAACCAAAACAATCGCGTTGTCGACATCTCCACCTTTAATTAAGCCATTTTTTGCCAAATACTCTAGTTCTCGTAGGAATACAAAAGTTTTACATTGAGCAATTTGATCTTTGAATTCTCCAATTTTATAAATCGTAGCATGTTGAGTACCGAGGACGGGTGAATTATAATCAACCATGACCGTCAAGCGATACTCCTTATCTGGAACTGCTAAAAATTCGATCCCCTTTTCCTCATCCTCCCAAGGAATATTTTCATCGAGTTCCAGGTATTCGCGCTCTGCTTTTTGTTCCGCAAACCCTGCTTCTTCAATAGCATTAACATAAGAAAGCGCACTACCATCCATGATTGGGATTTCAGGACCAGACAATTTGATAAGTGCATTATCAACCTGCATACCGTAGAGGGCAGCTAAAATATGTTCTGTAGTATATATTTTGACTCCTTTTTTTTCAAGTGTGGTACCTCGCTCTGTAGAGACTACCAGATCTGCATCAGCTTCTACAGTAGGCTCATCTTCCAGATCTGTTCGCTGAAATTTATATCCGTGATTTTCTGGTGCAGGGCACAATTCTACTACTACTTTTTTACCAGTGTGTAATCCAACACCGACAATTTTAGCAGAAGATTGTAAGGTTCTTTGTTTTTCTGACATAGTTATTCCTTATCGATCAGTACTTATTATTTTTTATCCAATTCGTTGATTTTTTTCAAAATCATGGGTAATCTTCTAAAACCGATATATGATTTCTTGAAATCTTGAATGGGAATCCCTGGAGATCCCATAAGCGTCATATTAGGTTTTTTAACAGAACTGGGGATACCCGACTGAGCAACGATTTTCGTGTCATCAGCTATTTTAATATGGCCGCTAATTCCAACCTGCCCTCCAGCCATGACGCGTTTCCCAATTTTCGTGGAACCAGCAACTCCTGCTTGAGCAGCCATTGCGGAGTGTTCGTCGATCTCAACATTGTGAGCAATCTGTACCAAATTATCAACTTTTACGCCAGTACGCAAGATGGTAGAACCTAAAGTAGCGCGGTCAATGGTGCTATTCGCACCGACATCCACATGATCTTCCAAAATGACATTTCCGATTTGAGGAACTTTTTGAAAGTGTCCATTCTCATCGGGTGCAAATCCAAACCCGTCAGCACCAATTACAGCCCCAGCGTGAATTAAACACTTTTTGCCAATCTGGCAATCGTGATAGATTGATGCATTTGGATGAATTACAGTACCTTCTCCGACCACGACATTATCGCCAATATAGGCATTAGGATATATTTTGCAATTGCTCCCGATTGAGGCGTTCTCCCCAATGTATGCATTTGCACCAACGTAAATATCATCGCCTAGTTTTGCGGAATCCGATATGAAAGCATTTTTTTCTATTTGAGGATCCTTTTGACGCATCTCATTATAGACCTCTAACAGTTGCGCAAAACAACTGTATGCGTCATCCACGCGAATCAAGGTGAGTGAATCTGGTAAGGGTTTTGTTGGTTCAAAAGATTTATTTACGATAGCTATGGCAGCATCGGTCGAATAAATATGCTCTTCATATTTCATGTTTGCAAGAAAAGTGAGGGTTTTTGGAGATCCTTCTTCGATCTTAGACAAGCCCATGACGGTCACCTTTGGGTCACCTTCTAGCTGTCCATCTAAAATTCCTGCGATTTGTTCTGCCGAAAATTTCATTCTTCAAAAATATAAAAAGAGACTAACTCCCTGCGGTTAATAACGTATATTTTTTTAACAACGTATATTTTATTTCTTGCGGTTGGCAACCGGGTAGCACAAAAAGTACTTCTGGACTGGACTGGATAATGCTTGAATGTTTAGGTTGTCGGCAGCACGACTGACATCGATGACGTCTCCTGTTTTCATGAGTAAATTGATTGTTTCCTTTTCTTCATTATAAGCATTGTTGCGCAAAACTTCAGTATGAACGAAATAGCTCGCCTCTTCTTTAGAGAGTTCTAAGTCTTCTTGAACACGGTTCAGTTCTTGCTGGATCCGCGATGCCGAGAATGGTACTTTCGCAATTTCAATCTTAAAGAGCTGACGGTTGATTAATTGCCTTGAAAGCAATGATAAAACACGGTCTTCACTTTGCTGCCATACTTTTACGGCTCCTAAAATATCGTTGTCATCCAATTCGGCGAAAGCTTCCAATAGATCGGGGCGTTCCAAAAAGTCTTTATATTCAAAGTCATTGGATAAGAAAAGTGTAAATGCAGGACTCGCAAAAAGTTGTTGTCCTGATTGTAGTATAACTTTTGCACGTTTGAGTATTTTGGAGAGAAGTACTTCAGATGAAACGACGGTTTTATGCATGTACACTTGCCAATACATTAATCGACGAGCTACTAAAAACTTTTCTATGGAATATACACCTTTCTCTTCTACGACGAGCTCGTCATCCTTTACGTCTAACATGGCGATAATCCGATCGCTACCGATGACGCCCTCAGAAACACCCGTGTAAAAACTGTCTCTATTGAGATAATCCATTCGGTCCATATCAAGTTGACTAGAGACGAGTTGATGAAGAAACGGTTTCGGGTAATCATCTTCAAATATGGCGAGTGCGGTATCCAGTTGACCATCGAACTCCTTAGTTAACCGCTGCATAAATAGACTGGAGAGGGCTTCGTGATTGATGTTTTTAACAATATCATGTTCTAGCGTGTGACTGAAAGGTCCGTGACCAATGTCATGAAGAAGTATAGCGATTAATGCCCCCGTTTCCTCTTGTTCTGTAATTTTGTGACCTTTCCGTCGTAAGGTATGTATAGCTTTGGTCATGAGATGGGTTGCTCCCAGCGCATGATGAAATCGGGTGTGAAGCGCTCCTGGATATACCAAGTGCGACATACCAAGTTGTTTAATGCGGCGAAGTCGCTGATAATAGGGGTGTTCGATAAGATCGAAAATTATGTCGTTCGGCAGTGAAATAAAACCGTAGACAGGGTCGTTAATAATTTTCTTCTTGTTATTTGTATTCCGTTTCGGACGCAAATCTGTACATTTAAAGTTGACGTAAAATTAAAAATAATCAAACAATGCAGGTGAAAATTCTTTGGGCAGACGATGAAATTGATCTTTTAAAGCCACATATTATGTTCCTCGAGCAGAAAGGATACGAGGTGGATACAGTAAATAGTGGTAGTGAAGCCGTAGAAAAGTGCGAGGTACAAACCTATGATATTGTTTTTCTGGATGAAAATATGCCTGGAATTTCTGGTTTAGATGCATTGACGAAAATTAAAGAATTACGCCCTCTGGTACCTGTGGTGATGATCACCAAGAGCGAGGAAGAATCGATAATGGAGGAGGCTATTGGTGGTAAAATTGCGGATTACTTAATCAAACCTGTTAACCCCAATCAAATCCTGCTGAGCATTAAAAAGAATCTCGATAAGGGAAAGTTGGTATCGGAAAAAACGAATACAAGCTACCAGCGAGAGTTTAGACAAATCGGTATGGATCTCTCCGACCGTTTAGATGCTGAAGAGTGGATTCAATTATATAAAAAGTTAGTTTATTGGGATCTCGAATTTTCTGCACTCGAAGATCAAGGAATGCAAGAGGTGTTTTACATGCAGTTGCAGGAAGCCAATTCGCAGTTTTCTAAATTCATAGAGGATAATTACCTAGATTGGATTAACGGAGTTGAAGAATCGCCCCAGATGATTCATACCTTGTTTAAAGACCGTATCGCTCAGCATCTGGATCAACCAACTTATTTAATTGTTATTGATAATTTAAGATATGATCAATATCAGGTGTTGCGACCCGTTCTGGGAAAATATTTTAACCTGGACAAGGAAGATATGATTTATTCCATATTGCCCACGGCTACACAATATGCAAGAAATGCCTTCTTTTCAGGATTATTGCCTTCTCAAATCAAGCAAAAACATCCTGAATACTGGGTTGGAGAAGATGATGAAGGCGGAAAAAATAATTTTGAGGAAGAATTGCTGCAAGGTCAACTCAAGCGTCTCGGTAAATCGCTGAATGTTGGGTATAACAAAATCACTAATCTCAGTGCTGGTAAAAAGCTCAATGAAAATTTTCATCAATTGAAAAACAATGATTTGAATGTGATCGTTTACAATTTTGTGGACATGCTTTCACATGCTAAAACAGATATGAAAGTGATCAAAGAACTCGCAGATGACGAGGCGGCATATCGATCATTGACCGAAAGTTGGTTCGAACATTCGCCCTTACAAGATATTCTCAAAAAAATTGCGGCAAGTGGTGCGAAGGTGATTCTCACAACTGATCACGGAACTGTAAAAGTGAATAACCCTGTGAAAATTGTCGGTCCGAGAGATACGAATACTAATTTGCGTTATAAAATTGGTAAAAACCTGGATTACAAAGCAAAAGATGTATTTGAGGTGAATAATCCAGATGATGCTTTTCTGCCCAAAGATAATATCTCTTCTACGTACGTTTTTTCAAGGGAGAATAACTTTTTTGTTTACCCGAATCGTTTCAATCATTTCTCTAAATACTATAAAAACACTTTTCAGCATGGTGGGATTTCATTGGAGGAACTGCTCATTCCTTATATCGAAATGTCGCCGAAATAGAACTATCTTGAAAATCACAACTAGTCATAAAGGCTGGAATTCGATGATGAGAAGACCATGAGTTCAAGGCTCAAAATGGGAGGTTTTCATTTGCTGGTTCTATTTTTAGTGATTTTCGATTTGAAAACGAAACCTTCAAAATGTATGGCTGATAATAGTGGAGGGACATTGTCGTAACAGGTGCCCCTTTCCGTTCTTATCAAAAATGTATCTTTGAATGCAAATAGGGGATGATGAAATTTTACGCAGAGAAAGAGTCTGATCTGGTTCATATTAGTACGGAACTGCTCAATGCTTTTCAAAATGAAAGTGTTTTTGCTTTTAAAGCTCCAATGGGAGCTGGGAAAACAACCTTTATTCGTTACTTGACCAAAGCAATGGGGGTGACTGATGAAGTGAATTCACCGACCTATGGTTTCGTTAACGAATATAATAGCCCCTATTTTGGAACGATTTATCACTTTGACTTCTATAGAATAGAGTTCGAAGAAGAAGCTTATGACATTGGTATAGAGGAGTACTTGTATTGTGACTCTAAGGTTTTTATCGAATGGGCCGAAAATATTTATAACCTTTTGCCTCTATCTTGCGTATGGATAACTATAACCAAAGATGACCAAGGTGGTCGATTGATTGAAGCCAGCGTATGAAGACAGATCCAGAAATTATCAGAAGCCTTATGAAGGAAGGCCGTCTACTTCCTCAAGAGGAAATGTTAGAAATAGCCAGAAAAAAAGGAAGTTTGAATATCGGTGTTCCGCGCGAAGATTCATTTCAGGAACGCCGTGTAGCGCTTGTTCCAGAAGCGGTCTCATTACTCGTAGCAAATGGTCATGAAATCAAAGTAGAGACCCGTGCAGGAGAAAATTCAAATTTCACTGATCGCGAGTACAGTGAGGCAGGAGCTCAAATTATATATGATCGCAAAGAGATTTTTCAGTGTGATATTATCTTTAAAGTATCGCCACCTATCGAGGAGGAGGTAGAGATGATGGGAACGGACCAAACATTAATTTCCGCATTGCAAATTACCATGCAACCTAAAAAGGTATTGCAAAAATTAATGGAAAAAAAGGTTACGGCGATTGCCTGGGACTACATGCGCGACAACGAAGGTCATTTTCCAGTAGTGCGCGCAATGGGGGAAATAGCTGGAAATACTTCTGTACTTATTGCTGCCGAACTGCTCAACACTTTTCGGGATGGAAAAGGAGTAATGCTTGGAGGAATTGCCGGTGTTCAGCCGACTGAAGTTGTTGTACTTGGAGCTGGAACGGTAGGTGAATACGCTACTCAATCAGCGCATGGTCTCGGATGTTCTGTAAAAGTTTTTGATAACTCGCTGGGAAAGTTGCGCAGGTTACAGTCGACAGCTGGTATGCGTTTGTATACGTCTGTGATACAGCCGAAAGTACTTACCAAAGCATTGATGCGCGCAGATGTGGTTATTGGAGCAATCCGATCCCCCATCGGTAAAACACCGTGTATTGTAAATGAAGATATGGTTAGCAATATGAAGCCAGGGGCTGTGATTATCGATGTGAGTATTGATCAGGGAGGGTGTTTTGAAACCTCGGAGGTCACTAACCATGAGACACCGACGTTTGAGAAATTCGGTGTTACCCATTACTGCGTCCCTAATATAGCTTCCCGCGTTTCCAGAACTGCCTCTTTCGCTATTTCGAACATCTTTTCTCCTGTGTTGATTGAAATGGGAGATAAAGGCGGCAGTAAAGAATTAATTAAAAACAATCAAGGCTTCAGAAGTGGGGTGTACATGTACAAAGGAACGCTCACGAGTGAGATTTTGGGTAAAGTTTTTGACTTACGTTACAAAGAAATCGAATTATTACTCATGGGAATGTAAAGGAACGCTATTTTTGCGAGAAATTAAATGTCATGAGCGGATTCTGGAAAAGGCTACGATTTTATCTTTTTGGATTTTTGATTGGTTTAATATTTGTTTTGATCTTCTTTCAGAATCGAGGTTGCTCGTGGACACCTCAAAATCGGGTCAAAAATGCAATTCTCGATAAAGTAATGGTTGTTCCTGATCATCATTTGGCTAAAAATTCCGAATTAGAAGGATTTGCAGCCAAGGAGGCTATCGAATTTCTCAATCAGGCATCCGTGAATTTTGGTGAAAGCCTAAAGGATCAAGATGTTTACCCGAAAGTTTACTTGCTCCAACGGGAGAAGGAATCACCACAGCAATTGACCTTTTCATTGTATGAGGATAGTTATATTACGGTGGTTGAACCAGTAGAATCGGCTAAAGAACTCGAGCGAAAAGAAGCGTTTAAGGGGATGGGTACTTTTATACGTCTCCCTAAAGATTCAGCCTTGGTTTATCTTGAGAAGTCAAATTATCTCCAATGCAAAGCACGAGGATTAAATTCTACCAAACAGGAAGATATCGTTCAAAATTTAAAAAGGACTGGAGCAATTAATTTTGATAAGAGCGATTTGATGCTGCCAAAGGCCGAACATTATATTCATTTCCGTCAGAATGATACACTGAATGTGCGCGCTAAGTCCATCTGGTACGAGTCGCGCATTACTTTTAAAGACTTTCAGTGGGATTACACATTGCCTTGCGAAGAATGATCGGTTATTTAACGTCAACCGGAACGATAATCAATTGAACAATGGTCCCTCTTTATACGAACAGTCATGCATAGGGCTCTACTAAGATAAAGGATGATACAATAAAAAAAACTGAAATTTGTAACGCGTTTAGTATTCCTATTTCGCTGAACGATTTCTCTAAGATACTATCT
>CAJXMN010000104.1 GCA_913056215.1 uncultured Flavobacteriales bacterium
TGTCTTATCAAGGGCGTGAGCTACCTCACTATACGTAACCACAATCTCCTTGGGTATCCCTGTCATGAGGTCTCGCCCGCGAACGGCAAAATCATCCGGTGGATTATCCAATTCAGGAAGCGCAGCACCTACTTCAATTTTAATTTGTTCTGCCGTGCGCTCACCCACTAAAATATTATGCTGGCGACGCATGTACTCTTCTATATCATTCGTAAAATCATCACCAGCTACACGAATAGATTTATCACAAACAATTCCGCCTAATGCTATGACCGCGATTTCGGAAGTACCTCCCCCCACATCAATGATCATATTTCCCATCGGTTCTTCTACGTCAATCCCGATACCAATAGCCGCGGCCATCGGTTCATGAATCAAATAGACTTCTTTTGCTCCGGCATGTTCGGCAGAATCCCGAACGGCACGTTTTTCGACCTCCGTAATGCCTGATGGAATACATATCACCATGCGCAGCGATGGGTTCACCATGTTTTTACCTTTCTTGATCATCTTGATCATGCCCCGAATCATTTGTTCAGCGCTCTGGAAGTCGGCAATCACACCATCTTTGAGCGGTCGCACTGTTTCAATCAACTTATGCGTTTTTCCGTGCATCTGCTGTGCTTTCCTGCCGATCGCAACAACTTTCCCCGTTTGTATGTCTTTAGCGACGATAGACGGTTCGTCAACGACCACTTTATCATTTTGAATAATCAAGGTATTTGCAGTTCCTAAGTCAATCGCAATCTCCTGTGATAAAAAATTAAATAAACCCATAATTTGTTAGCGCGCTATATTGTTACTGATAAGTATAGTGATAATAATGCAAATTTACTATAACTTATCGAGATTATTTATGCTTAATTAATGTTTAAAGTGACGATTTCCTGTAAACACCATGGATACGCTGTTTTTGTCACAATAATCGATAGACAATTTATCCTTAATAGAACCTCCTGGTTGAATAACACATTTAATCCCTTCGCCGTCGGCAATTTCTACACAATCTGGAAATGGAAAAAATGCGTCCGATGCCATGACGGCTCCATTCAGATCAAAATTGAACGACTTTGCTTTATGTATTGCTTGGTTCAGAGCATCAACTCTAGAAGTTTGACCTGTACCACTTGCCAAAAGCTGTCCATTCTTCGCTAAAACGATCGTGTTGGACTTCGTATGTTTTACCAGTTTATTTGCAAATTCCAGATCTTTTTTCTGCGCATCGGTTGGCGCTTCTTTTGTTACTGTTTCAAATCCATCGACTTTATCTGTAATCAAATCTCTGTCTTGTTCCAAAACTCCGTTCAAGATCGTTCTAAATTGTTTTTTAGGCAGCTCAACAGGCTTCTGAACAAGAATGATCCGATTCTTTTTTGATTTCAATGTTTCTAAGGCATTACTATCATATGATGGAGCAATCACAACCTCACAGAAAAGTTCATTAATCTGATCAGCGGTCTTACCGTTGATCGGCCGATTTGATATTAAAATTCCTCCAAAAGCAGAAACAGGATCACCTGCCAAAGCATCAGTATAAGCTTGTTCTATTGTTTCTCTAGTCGCTAAACCACAAGCGTTGTTATGCTTCAAAATAGCAAAGGTAGGCTCATCCTCTTTAAACTCTTCCATCAAAGTCACTGCTGCATCAACATCTAGAAGATTGTTATAGGAAAGTTCTTTTCCGTGCAGTTTATCAAATATACCATCCAGACCTCCGTAATAGATACCTTGTTGATGTGGATTTTCACCATATCTCAAAACCTGGGCATGATTAAGACTCTGCTTAAATACAGGTTTTTCGTCTTTGTTGAAATAGTTGAAAATCTGTGTATCGTAATGTGAGGAAACGTCAAATGCATCACGTGCATACTGTTCTCTTTGCTCAAGAGTTGTTTCACAACCCTGAGCATTGAAAAGTTCAAGAACATCTTCGTATTGACCACGATTTGAAACTAAAAGTACATCATTATAGTTCTTAGCCGCCGCTCTTATCAAAGCTATGCCTCCTATATCGATCTTTTCTATTATTTCTTCGTGTGTTCCTCCAGCTGCAACTGTTTCTTCAAATGGGTATAGATCTACCATTATTAAGTCCAAAGATGGAATTCCATACTCCTTGATCTGAGCCTGATCCTCTTCATTGTCTCTGCGGTTCAATATTCCTCCAAAAACTTTTGGGTGAAGCGTTTTTACACGACCTCCTAAAATCGAAGGGTAAGAAGTTAAGTCTTCTACTCTTTTCACTGGAATATCAAGTTCTTCAATGAATTTTTGAGTTCCTCCAGTACTATAGATAATTACTCCTTCTTTATGCAGTTTTTCTACAATCGGTGCTAGCCCCTCCTTATTAAAAACTGATACTAATGCGCTTTTTATTGGTTTGCCCATAACTTACTTTAATTGAAGATGCAAAAGTAATGAGAATCAAGAAAAAAACGACGGATTAATCTTTAAAACATGAAGAATTTATTAAGTCAATTATTGTGTTTATGACATAGGTAAGGTGGTAAAGTGACAAACATCATATTATCACCGCTGCATAAGCTCTAGACTTGCAATTAAAAACACTGAAGAACATGAAACAACTATCCCTTGTTATATTACTATTTTTTGTAGTGCCTTTGTCTTTAACGGCACAGCGTGTTGTTGCACTTCATAACACATCTGGAGCAAGCATGTACTCCTCGACAAACCCATTTGTTGATGCATACAATGATGCTGTAGATGGAGATACAATTTATCTACCAGGAGGTGCATTTACTCCTCCAACCCTAATTGATAAACAATTAACGATAATTGGTGCTGGCTATCATCCCGATTCTACAACTGCGACGTTTCCAACCCTTATCTCTGCACAAGTTTCTCTTGGGGAAAATGCTGACAACTGTCACATTGAAGGAATAGAATTTGGCTCTCACTTTTTGATAGAAAACCAAGCCTCGGTAAACAACCTCATTGTGAAGCGTTGTAAGATCAATGGCAACTTCCAGGTTCAGGGAAATTTAACTACACCTTGCACAAACTTTGGCATTGTTGAATCCATTTTTGAGTCCAGAGTCTATGGCGATAACCTAACCAACTCGTCATTCAATAACTGTTTTTTTACGGATCAATTGATTCGCTCTAATTCAAATGTGGTTAAGAACTCCATCTTTTTTAGAATTGGTTCTTCTGGTACTTATGTCTCAACTGACTCAGAAAACACCACTTATTCCAACAATATTTTCGTAGGATCAAGTGGTTATGTTATTAGTGGAACAGGGAATATAATTTATAATAATATATTCGAAGATGATTCTCCAATTTTAGGAGGATCACCGATTACAAATGGGAATTATTATGATATTCCACAAGTAGACATTTTTGTGAACCAAACTGGAAATACGTTCGACTACGCTCACGATTATCAATTGCAGAGTCCAGCTACATATCAAGGTACCGATGGCACTCCGGTTGGAGTGTACGGTGGTGTTTTCCCTTATAAAGCGGGAGCCGTTCCTTTTAATCCACATATTCGTTTTAAAAATATTGCACCACAGACGGACAATAATGGTGAACTATCTATAGAGGTTCATGTTGGAGCACAAAACAACTAAGAAATGATCTTTAAAAGCTTCTTTCTTTGCGCTGTATTAAGTCTTTCACTTGGTTCTATCAGTCAGAATAACCTAACGGGATATGAGTATTGGTTCAATGAGGACTATAGTGCTCGGATAACTCAGCCTTTGAGTTCTGCTGATGCAGTAATTTCAGACAATGTGCCTTCAAGTTTACCAGAAGGGATCAATGTGATGAACATTAGAGCTTTTGACCAAAACTATTTGTTCAGTAGTGTATTGAGTACTTTCTTCTTCAAAACAACAATTCAAACAAGTTTAAGCAAACAGATAAGCTCTTATACCTACTGGTTTGATGAAGATTTTGTGAATGCTCAAACAGTATCTGTTACCCCTCAGGAGAATATCGTTTTGACGGAGCTCTTGCCAACAAACAATTTAACCAACGGCTTTCATACGTTTCATATTCGATTTAAAGATAATTCAGGGCTGGTAAGTGGGGTAACTTCCCGACATTTTTATAAGACCCCTGGTTCTGCGAGTCAAAACAATACAATAGCAAAATACGAGTATTGGATCGATACCAATTTTAGCAATGCAACTGAAGTTACTACTTCAAACCAGCAGTACATCGACATCACCTCGTCCCTTGATCTGTCGCAAACTACTAATGGTTTACATACCTTCAACATTCGTTTTCAAGATATAAATGGTGTCTGGAGCAGCGTAATGAGTCAGCAACTTTTTAAGGTGAATGAATCGACCAATTCTCAAAAAGACATTGTCTCCTATGCACGGTGGTTTGATGATGACTATCAAAACGCAACTACTTCAACTCTTACTAATGCTTCGTATATTTTCCTGAATGATCTAATTAGCACGACTGGTCTCAGCAATGGTCTGCATACAATTAACTTACAATTCAGGGATAATGCGGGTGCATGGAGTAGTGTTAGCTCGACTCACTTCTACCAGAGTCCTGTTACACCTAATAACAATGGTAAAATTACAGCCTACAGGTACTGGATCGAAAACAACTTTTCAGACACAACACATGTGGTACTTAACAATCCCGTTACAGATGCTGTGCTCATAGATGATCTTGACTTTACAATGGTACCAAAAGACACATATGCTTTACATTTTCAGTTTAAAGATGAGCTTGAAAGGTGGAGTTCAGTTACGACAGATACGATCGTAAAAACACCTCTTCCTATCCCAATTTTCAATGCAGATTCGTTAGCGTTTTGTGACAGTGCGACGGTAAGTTTCACCAACACAAGTATGGATGGTGATGCTTACATCTGGGATTTTGGCGATGGAACCACGAGTCAGGACACTTTACCTGTTCATTCTTACGGTAATCCAGGGATTTACGACGTAAGTTTAACAGTAATTGATTCAATCACATTAACAGACAGTACTGTCGTTTATTCAAATTATATCGAAGTTTTTGAAACTCCATCATCTACTATTGACATCATTAATAATGACAGTATTTGCGAAGGTGAATCAGTTGAACTAGTGGCTGATCAAAATGCAGTTTATTTATGGTCGACTAACGAAACCTCTCAGAGTATTCAGGTAGATACAGCGGGTCAGTACTGGGTATACCTCGAAAATGACCAGCTTGCGGCATGCAACACACAATCTGATACTGTTTCCATTACGGTAATGCCTCTGCCTATAGCAGATTACGATTTCACAACCAACGATTTTACCGTTGACTTTGATAATCTGAGTGAAAATGGCGATAGTTATTATTGGCATTTTGACGATGGGAATTCGAGCACAGATTTAAACCCTACCCATATTTATGGTACAAATGGTCTTTATGATAGCTATTTAGTGGCGTATAACTGGTGTGGGGCAGACACTTCTTTTGCTACCATCGATTTAAGTGATGTTGGCATCACTGAGTTTAATGATAAACTTAGTTTCTCTTATTTCCCTAACCCGACAAGTGAAAATGTCACGCTGCAATTTGACTCCCCTCAAACAAAGGTTTCTACGCTTTTATTTGATGCTAAAGGAAAACAAGTAGGTGCTAAAAATTATAGTGATATTCC
This sequence comes from uncultured Flavobacteriales bacterium, assembly GCA_913056215.1. Taxonomy (GTDB): domain Bacteria; phylum Bacteroidota; class Bacteroidia; order Flavobacteriales_D; family Crocinitomicaceae; genus Brumimicrobium. Next base: position 5,627 of record CAJXMN010000104.1, read on the forward strand.
TGTTGCTGATATAATTGTACAATTACCCAAAGAAAAAGGGGTTTATTATTTACTGTTAGAAACAAACGATTTCAGAGAAATGGTTAAGCTAATCAAACATTAATGCGAATTCACCATATGATTGGCTAACTTTGGAAAGCAATTATAGAGTGCTTCTGCCAAGCGATCATCAATGTCAAGCGTATTAATAGCCTCCCTCATGCAGTCTAACCAAGCCTCTTTCGCTTCGTTATCAATTTTATGAGGCATGTGACGCATGCGCATTCTTGGAGGGCCATATTTTTCATTATACCGTGGTGGTCCTCCCAAAAATTGACTAAGAAAACAAAATTGCTTATCTTTCACCTCGTTTATGTCATTGTTAAAGAGTGGTATGAGGACGGGGTGTTTGTAAACCCGCTGATAGAAAGCGTCGACGAGTAATTTCAAGTGCTTATCCCCCAGCTTTTCATACAGCGTTGGTATTCTTCCTTTATTCATATTCACAAAGGTAAACAATGACGGTACGAAAATTGCTCACTACTGAATAAAATTGTGCTAATACGAATTACAACCATATTACTATTATTTTCACTTGGAGTTTGGGGTCAGAAAGACCCTAAGTCTTACAAGGTAAACGACTGTTATGGTGCTGCGATAATTGATCATCCCGGAGATTTTACATTTAACCTCACAGGCCGCACTGGTGATGACGATGATCTTTCGGGACTTCCGAGTTTATCCGACTTCAATGTGAAAAATAGTTTTTGGGTATCCTTTAGAGCCCCGCATGACGGCTTACTAATGTTTGATGCCTTCTGCCCAAAAGGTACAATGAATGTGGTAGTATTCACTTCAAACGCCGACGATATTTGTAATGACATTCATCGTGGAGCTGCAGAGATCGAAAGAAAATTATCAGTAGAAGAACGAGATACTTTTGGTTTTAATAAAGCTCCAAATGACAACTTTCTCTATGGAATTCCTTTATTGCAGGGACAAGAAATTTACATTTTCTTCAATAGCTCTGTCGAAGAAAGACTCCCTTTACACCTCAAGGTGAGGTATGAATCAAAGCATGTAAGTCAGCAAGAAATCGAAAATAAAATAGAGCTAAAAGATTATCGCACCAATAAAGATTTACCTGATCTTGAGTTGCGTTTACGGGACCGTGCTACAGGCCTTCCAGTTAAAGGCCAAATGATCATTAAAGGTTCGCGTAAAAAAGATGGGCTTTACAGGGGGACTGACTTTCTTTTTTCACTGGGTAGGCGGACGAACATGAGCTTGAGAATCGATGCTCCAGGCTATTTCTTTCGCGACGAAGAGCAATCATTAGAAGGGGACCATAGTAAAGAAATTGAGTTATGGCTGGAGCCCGCATCACCTGGTGAAAAAATAGAATTGGAAGGTATTCGGTTTAACATGGGGACAAGTGATTTTGCCTCTGGAGCCGAACAGAAATTGCAACGACTGAAAGAGTTTATGACAGTTAACTCTGATATTCACATTGAAATTCAAGGCCACGTCCACGCCGTAGGTAAAAATTCATTTGCTGGAAGACGTCTATCTTTGGCACGTGCAAAAAAGGTCATGACTTTCCTGGAAGAACATGGCATAGACAAAAACCGCATGGAAGCTGAAGGTTATGGGAATGAACAGATGATTTATCCCGAGCCGAAATTTTCTTGGCAAGAACAAGCTAATCGTCGTGTTGAAGTTAAAATTGTATCGCCTTAATAATGCGTGGTCAATATCTTATTTTTATTATTATCGTCATATGGTCCTTCAGCAGTCTGGGGCAAGAGGATCGAACATCAGAAAATTTGGGTGATTGTTCTGGTGCCGTTCAGCATCAGCTCAACACTTCCATGGAAGCAGAATTTACAGGCAAAGCTGGATTCAATAACGACACCAAACTGTATCATGATCGCTTGCGTTTATCGTCCTATAACACCTTTTGGATCACAACTCAGCCTCCCACAAATGGTAAACTATCATTGAAACTAACCTCCCTGCCGCATCCAGCTGAAATTGCTTTATTTCAAACTCAAGAAGGAAACGGTTGTAAAGCCATCCATGAACAGCGTGCAGATCTCATTTATTCGGTAAAAAAAACGACCGAAAATAGCAGTTCCTTTGAAGTAACTGTATCCCCAAAGTATCGTTATTATCTCTATATCAACACGACTGAAGACACTAAAAATGATTTTTCATTGAGCTCTAGCTTTCAACCTCAAGAAAAGCAATCGGGACATCCCGAGCTAGAAAAGAAAGTTGATCTCCGTGAGCAGGATGGTAGTAAAGCTTTTGCTGTGCGCATCGTTGACAATACCACTCAGTTACCAATCGATGCCGCTATCATGATTGAGGGCAGTAAAACTTTTAATGCGCTATACAACGCCAATGTACTCATTTTCCCGGACAATAAATACTTATCATTCCGCATGCAGGTGAACGCTGAAGGCTATATGTTTAAAGATACAATGATCGATTGCAGAACAATTGAGTCGGATACAATCACTATCGGAATGAACACCTTCAAACGCAAAGACCAAATTGAACTCGACGGTATCCAATTCAAATCGGAAAGTCATGAACTTGTAGAAACAGCTAAACCTGTAATCCGAAAATTACGCGATTTCCTGGCCGTGAATCGCAACATTAAAATAGAATTGATCGGTCACGTCTTTAAAGAAGGCAGAAATACGTGGCGCGCTAAACATTTCTCCAAGAAAAGAGCAAAACGCGTAAAATCCTATTTAGTGCAAAACGGTATTCAAGAAGATCGCATTTCCGTTAAAGGGAAAGGTAACGCCGAAATGATCTACCCAGAACCATCTACAGAAGCAGAAATTCAAGCAAATCGTAGAGTGGAAATTAAAATAAAGTGAATCAAACTAAAAGAGAGGGCTCATTTACTAACCCTCCCATTTGTTTACTATGAAAACCGTATTTTCAGCATGCCGAACTATTTCAACGAGCAATCAACCTCTTCATAATTTCCTGAATCTTCAAATCCATGTTTAAATTCATTACATGCCTCTTCGGCGTCTTCCTCTCTTTCATTTTCAATCATCATTTCTTCATCCATATGATTCCCCTGCATATCATCTAAATGACAGTGGCATTCATAATCTTTCTTGCAACTTGCAACTGACACCACTGTTAAACCCACAAGACCTAAAATAAAAATTCCTTTCTTCATACTTCAACTTTTCAATTTATACAAATATAGAGAATTAAAACAATACATGCAACAATGATGCATTTATTTTTTATTATTTTTCATCTTTAAACTATAACTCACCTTCAAGAAAACGTTTATTCCAGGTTGAGGAATCCCTTCTCCAAGGTTTTTAAGGGGTGAGAGGTGTGCAATATAGCGTTCGTTGAGTAAATTTCTTGCGCCGATATTAAACGTCCAGCGTTCCTTTTTACCGTAGTGGAGCTGAGCGGAAAGATTGATCAGATTATAGGCGCCAGTTGTGGCTTCAAAAGCGCCAACCCTGTCTTGTTTCATGAAATGTTGGTGTTCCAATATGATATGATCAACACTTAATTTATGATCATTTTCGATGTCAAATCGAATGCGTGAATTGATGTTGGGCTGGGGCATCAAATTAATCGGAGCACCATTGGTTCGTTCTCCAATCGTTAAACTGTAACTCGATTCTAAATGAAGGCGATGCAACTGATGAGGGTGATAATGGAACCCGATCTCTCCACCATAAAGATAGGCCTGATCCACTTGATCAAACTCAAAATACTTGAACTCTCCGACTTGGTTGGACACCACCGAATCTGTCGACTTTAAGTAAATAAAATTATCCACCATGTTAAAATAGGGATTAACAATAAACTCAAAGTGATCAAAATGCAATTCAAAAGCCATATCAAATTGTAGCGCTTGCTCAGGCACTAAGTTTTGGTCGCCTTGCTCATACCGGAAAGAGCCGTGATGCACACCAGAAGCCGTCAATTCGGCAAGATTAGGTGCTCGAAAACCACTGGATGCATTGAATCGCCATGTGGTGTAATCACCATTTCGGGTAAAACCAGCCGAATAATTGACCGTTTCATAACGCTGGTCGATTGGGGTTTTACTAATATTGCTGATTACTGCACTATCCTGATCGGGTGCAATACTTGTTAACTGGCGCATGTCATAACGCCCTCCCGCCTGGAACCGCCATTTTTTCAAATCATAATTCAATACAGCATAAACGCCATTGTCAAAACTTTGTGCATCTGGAATTAGGAAGCTTTCAGTAGGTTCCAGATTACGGTTCATTTTTGCCATTCCCTGAAAACCCGTTTTGATATTGAAATTTTCGGTGATGTAATAATTATAGCGCATATTATACGTTGTATTATTCAACACTAAATTCGTAAATGGTGTTTCAAAATTATGGTCAAATTCACGCAATGAATTCGTAGCGTTTCCGATTTGGATCAATAAATCACTGCGATCAAAAAGCAGCTTATGATCCATCGTTAAAAAATTATTGGCAAGAAATTGTGTTTATAATCTCAATTGTAATATTATTATTTGAAATCACAAGATTCAACTTGACTCAAAACTCAATTGATAATTGGGATTTGGCGCTTCTTTCTTTGATTCTACTATAATCTTGTTTATGTTTAGATCGTAAAAATCGCGCAGTACAAGATATGTAAAATCTATTTTGTTACTAATTAATCCTGGTTTTTTTATTTTTGTTAATTTAATAC
>CAJXMN010000105.1 GCA_913056215.1 uncultured Flavobacteriales bacterium
GTGTTGCCTTTAGCAATAATCACGGCTCCCTGATTCGTATTCGCTTCTACGATGAGTGGTGTCTTAGAACCTCCTTTAATCTGACCAGCAACGACTACATTTGGATCCAGATTTGGATCTTTTCGAAATTTCCGATCATCCGATGAAGATGTTGTGGGTTCTTCCGATATTTTATCCGTTTTTCGTTGATCTAGCGTATCTTCTTCACCACAAGCAACTAAAAATAGCGTTAAAAATAATATGCTTATAACTGGTCTCATGCTTCTAATTTTTTTCTAATCATCTTATTTGCAGCCTTTGGGTCAACTTTTCCGCCTGACTTTTTCATGACTTGCCCCATAAAGAAGCCAACCAACTGCCTTTCTCCGTTTCTATAACGATCAACTTCATCCTGATGTTGCTTTAATACGTCTTCAACTGTGGATGCAATTGAGTCTTCATCAGAATCTTGAATAAGGTTATTTTCTTCTGCTATTGTACGGGCAGAAGCAGAGGTTTTCTCCAACATTTTAGGAAACACCTTTTGTGTCGCTAGTGAATTTGAGATAACGCCCTCATCAATCAACTCGATTAATTCGGCAATTTGTTGCGGTTCTAAGGGAAACTCCTCAATCGTTTTTCCTTGCTGATTCAGGTAAGAACGTACTTCTCCATTCATCCAGTTGGCTGCAGCTTTATAATTGGAAGTGTGTAAACGCAGCGCTTCAAAATACATCGCCATTGGTTTAGAAGCGATAATATTAGATGCATCATATTCCGATAAATTCAACGAACTGGTATAAATTTCAAATAATGCATTGGGTAAAACGGGCATTGCTTTACGAACCGATTCTACGTCTTCTTGCGTAACGTGTAGAGGCTGCAAATCGGGTTCGGGAAAGTATCGGTAATCGTTGGCTGCTTCTTTGGTACGCATTGAAATCGTCCGCATATTCACAGCATCAAAAGAACGCGTTTCCTGAGCAATTTCTTCTTGGTTTTCAACCATTTCAATCTGACGCTCGATCTCATAGTTTATCGCCCGTTGAACATTTCGTATGGAGTTCATGTTTTTCACCTCTACTTTCGTTCCAAATGCTTCCGCTCCTCTTTTGCGAACAGAAACATTGGCATCACAACGAAGTGAACCTTCCTCCATATTTCCGTCACATATATCAAGATAGCGAACCAACTGTCGAATTTCAGTCAAATAAGTATAGGCTTCATCACCTGATCGCAAATCGGGTTCCGTAACAATTTCCAACAGAGGAGTACCCGCTCTATTTAAGTCGACAAGTGAATCGTGAACGTCCACATCGTGAATACTCTTTCCGGAATCTTCTTCCATGTGTATACGCGTAATACCAACGTGTTTGACTTTTTGATCCTTCATTTTGAGATCAATGTGACCATTAGTGCATATAGGTGTCGTATCCTGAGTGATTTGATATCCTTTGGGAAGATCTGGATAAAAATAATTTTTGCGAGCAAAATATTGATGTTCTGCAATTTCGCAATTGAGCGCTAAACCAAGTTTAATAGCATATTCAATGGTCTTTTTATTCATACGGGGTAACGTTCCCGGATGACCAAGAGAAACAGCACTTATATTCGTGTTGGGCCGAGCTCCATATTCGTTGACATCATTAGAATACGCCTTCGTACGCGTCAACATTTGGGCATGCACTTCCAGTCCTATTACCGCTTCGTAATTTTCTTTCATATTATTCACTTCCTTCTTTATTAGATGCGCGCCACTAATTGTTTTATAATTTTCGTCATTTTTGGTTCCTGCCGACTCGCCACTTCAATCACGTCCTGAACACTCACCTTCTGAATTTTACCTTCTACACCGAGATCGGTAATTATAGAAACTGCGAAACACGGAATATCCATATGTCTAGCTACGATTACTTCAGGAACAGTTGACATACCGACTGCATCAGCCCCCAAAATATGTATCATCTTATATTCGGCAGGTGTTTCCAACGTTGGCCCTGTGAGACCAGCATAAATGCCGCGCACCACTTTTATCTCGTTCTCCTTTGCAATCTTTTCCGCCAAAGCAATCATATCGACATCATAAGCGTCGCTCATATCTGGAAAACGCGGTCCCAGGTCATCTATATTTTTCCCAATCAATGGATTTCCAGGAAACAAATTGATATGATCTTTCAGCAACATGATTTCACCTATTTCATAATCCGGATTTACACCCCCCGAAGCATTGCTTACTACGAGTCGTTCTATACCTAGCTGTTTCATCACGCGTACAGGAAAAGTTACTTCTTTCAGAGAATAGCCCTCGTAGTAATGAAATCGACCTTGCATAGCAATTACCTTTTTACCACCGAGTTCTCCAAAAATTAGTTTTCCACTGTGACTTTCAACCGTTGATACGGGAAAATGTGGTATATCTTCATAGGATATGGTATCTATGATTGTTATTTCATCGACGAGTCCACCCAACCCAGTACCGAGAATTATTCCTAAATCAGGGCGTACATCGGTTTGTTGCTCTAAATATGCTACTGCTTCATTTATTTTCTTCAACATAGTTGTTTATTTGCTCGATTATCGAAATTTCTTTATCCAATTGTAAACTTATTTCCTGATAAAACCATGGATATTGCTCCATGAGCTTCTCACATGCACTATTCTTTAATCGCACAAAATCTTTTGAGGTTGTAACAATGCATTTTTGCTCCTCTGCAAATGTATCAAATAAATTGTGAATGTGTTCAATTTCACCCACAGTGAAATCGTGATGGTCTTTATATCGAAGAGTTGTTACATCCGCGATTTTAGTTAAATAATCTTCTAGCGGTCGGGAATTTGCAATTCCTGTAACGAGTAATATCTTCTCGGGTAATTCAAATGTCAATCCATGGGAAAAAGGAACCATCTCTCCGTACTCAATTGAAGAAAAATAAACAGGAGTCCCTCCCTTTAATTTCATGTGCGATATAATCTTCTCCTTGTCTGCTTCATTCAAAAGATGAGGACATTTGGTAACCACTACCATATCTGCACGTTTCTTTCCACTTCTGAATTCGCGCAAGCGCCCAGCAGGGAGGACATAATCACGATAAAAGGGACGGGAATAATCGGTGAGTAATATATCCACATCACGGTCCAAATACCGATGTTGATAGGCATCATCCAAGATAATGATGTCAATCTCTGGATGAACTGCGAGTAATCGTTTCGCTCCCAATACTCTTTTTTCACACACTGCTACTTCTACTGCATTGCGAAAACGCGTTTTGTAGTACAATGCCTCATCTCCTACGGTGTGTGCTTTCGAAGTCGTCAATACTTTTACAAACCCTTTCGACTTGCGTCCATATCCTCGTGATAGAATAGCGACATGATAATTAGTCATCAGTCGTTCTGCTAACCATTCTACGTGTGGCGACTTTCCAGTACCTCCGACAGATAGATTTCCAATCGAAATAACAGTAGCGTTTACTTTTTCTGAACGCTTTAATCCAATATCAAAAAGAAAGTTGCGAAACCAGAGTACGATTCCGTAAACCCAAGAAAAAGGGATTAATATGTAGTCAAACCAACGCATTTCGCTCAAAAATAGCGAAAACCAGTTAGACTAAATCACAGCGGCTACAAATAATCTATGGTGCCGGAAAAATATTATTTTGGTAAATTCGTGGCAAGTCAAAAAAAGTAGTTATGTCCTGCGATTTTATTCCTGCTGAGAAAAGAGATATTCCGGTAATTTGGGAAATACTGCGAGCTGCAATAAAACGAAGAAAAGCCGACGGCAGTAATCAATGGCAAGACGGTTATCCAAACCCTAGCATTTTAGAAGCAGACATATCAAGAAAACATGGTTTTATCTTGACAAAAGATTCTCAAATTATCGGATATGCTGCTGTGATGATGAACGATGAGCCCCAGTATGCCAATATCGATGGTGCATGGATAACCAAAGGTGATTTCATTGCATTCCACCGAGTTGCTATTGCCACTGATTTTCTTGGAAAAGGCTATGCTCAACAACTCATTCTATTTATACATGATTATGCGCGAAAAATGAATATCAGCAGCATTAAAGCTGATACAAACTTCGATAACACTGCGATGATGGGTATTTTTGACAAACTAGGCTATAGTTATTGTGGAGGTGTTTTGATTAACGGGAGCCCCAGACGAGCTTATGAGAAGGTCATAGCTGCTAATGGAGAAGACGATCTTCATTAAGATAATGTCGTATGTTATACAAAATTGATGCGCTGTGTTTTTTAATTTATCACAAAAAGGGATGACAGTGTTCAATTAGCCCAAAGCAAAAAATCTTTACCACTTTCCAATCAACAGTATTCACGATTGTTTAATTTTACACTTTTAATTATAACATAAAGCATAATATACCATGAAAACTACAGCACTTACTCATGTACACGAAGCGTTAGGAGCTAAAATGACTTCTTTTGCTGGATATAGCATGCCCGTTCAATACAAGGGACTCAAACACGAACACGAAGTAGTTCGAAAGGCCGTTGGTGTCTTCGATGTATCACACATGGGTGAATTCTTCATTAGAGGTCCGCACGCTGAGGAATTACTACAAAAGATTAGTAGTAATGACGCATCCAAACTTTTCGTGGGTAAGGCTCAATATAGTTGCATGCCCAATGAACGCGGAGGAATAGTAGATGATTTGATCATTTACAAAACGAAAGAGGATGAATTCCTACTTGTTGTAAACGCAGCCAATATCCAGAAAGACTGGGATTGGATCCAATCACACAATGATGTAGGCGCGGAACTGATAGATGCATCGGAACAATGGAGCCTCTTGGCAATTCAAGGTCCCAAAGCAGCAAAAGCCATGCAGTCACTAACCGATACCGATCTCGAAAATATCAAGTTTTACACATTTGAGATTGGTGATTTTGCTGGATGTCCTAACGTGATTATATCAGCGACAGGATACACCGGTAGTGGTGGTTTTGAAATATATGTACCGAATGAATCAGCAGAGAAGGTCTGGAATGCGGTATTAGAAGCTGGTAGTGAGGATGGCATCGAACCGATTGGACTCGGCGCTCGAGACACATTGCGTTTAGAGATGGGCTTTTGCCTCTATGGCAATGATATCGATGATACAACTTCACCTATAGAGGCTGGATTAGGCTGGATCACTAAATTTACTAAAGATTTTATAAATAGTGAAGCGCTCAAAAAACAAAAAGAGGAAGGTGTCGAGCACAAATTAGCGGCTTTTGAATTAAAAGAAAAAGGCATTCCGCGTAAAGACTACCCCATTTTGGATGATGATGGAAATACCATTGGTCGAGTAACATCGGGTACGATGTCGCCTTCTCTCGATAAACCTATCGGTTTAGGTTATATTCCAACTTCACACAAAAAGGAGGGGAATGAAATTTTTATCGGGGTTCGCAAGAAAAAATTAAAAGCAGAAGTTGTAAAGTTACCTTTTTACAAACCGTAAATAACATGGTGTCAACAAAAAAGAGGAATGACCAGGTCATTCCTCTTTTTTTATTGGTTCGTGTAAGTAATTATTTTTCTTCAACTCGCGATATCTTACAATCTCCACAGTCTTTTATTTCTCCACTGTACGTTTCGCGATATTTATGTAATGTTTTATAAGGTATTCCCAAGAAATGACGTTGTATACGAGTCACTTGCGTGCACAAACGCCCCATATTCGGATGATACCGATTTTCAAACCTACTTTTTCTTACAGTTCCTACTAATTTGATGACATTTATTTTTATGATTCAATTGCAATATAAGGTAAAAAAGCACATATCGCAAGTTTTTGACTCATAAAAAAAGCTAAAAACCCCCACAACCCTTTAACATAGCTTTATTGCTATCAGCAAATTGAGCGAATCATATTCGAAAATAAAAATAGGACGACCTATCATAAAATTAAACCCAATAAAAAAAGAGCCACCGTTAAGTAGCTCTTTTTATTATCAAAAATTTTATTCGTTTTTATTTTACAAATTTCAGTTGTTCAATCGATTGTCCATTTTGATTAAAAATATGAACAACGTAAACGCCTTTAGATAATTGACCTGTAGCAATACCGTTGAATCCTTCCTTTATTTTTACATCCTGGATTACGCGTTGCCCAGCTGTATTGAGTACATAAGCATTTGCCTGGCTTACTAATGGGTTATCAATAATTACCTTATCTTGATTCTCTGCATAAAATAATGTCCAATTAGAACTATTATCCTCAGCAACACCATTCACGCAATCATCCGCAGATACGACGACAATATCTTTGCTTATATTATCCGTTTCGTTGCACGCGTTTTCAATAGTTAATTCCACTGTGTAAGTTCCCGGAGTATCATAGGTCGTAGAAGAAATGGATCCAACTCCCGATCCCGGTGTTCCACCAGTGAATACCCAATCAAAGGTAACTCCACCATCAGAAGAAGCGCCGTTAACAGAAAGTAAATCACCTTCACAAACGGTATCCTGACTCACTAAAAAGTCAGCTGCTGGTGCCGAATTATCCACCACAATCTCGTAATAAGATTCAGAAGAACAACTACCTGTCGTACCTTCTACCGCATAAGTTGTGCTCTGTGTAGGTGTTGCAGTAGGATTGGCACAATTCGTACAGGAGAGGTTTGCTCCTGGTGACCAAATATAACTACCCGCTCCTGAGGCAGTCAAATCAACATTATCTCCAGGACAGATCGTATCAGCTGTGGCAGTCACCCCCACATTTGGAGTCGGATCAACAGTTACTGTTACAGCTTCTTCGTTATAGAAACCACATGTATTGTAGGCCCGTAAAATAGCTTCGTGCGATCCCGTACTGCTCATTATAACACTTGGGTTTATTCCGGATGGGTTAGGATTCGAAGAGCCATTGATATTCCACTCCCAGCTATCCATATTGGCAGATGGAGAGCCATCAAAAGTTATAAACTCCCCTTGACAAACTGTTGTTGGATTCGCATTTACGAATGCTGTCGGTGGAGTGTCTGTAATACGTGGATAAACGTGCATCGCTAACTCTATCGAACCGATATTACTCACTTCCTGCCATCCAGTTGTCAAATTGAGCGGGTTATCGGACGCATTAATAAAATACCATAATGAATTATCTCTCATCGCATTAGGTGTCAAATCCTGACTTGCTCCTGTAGTAACAGTATCACCAGCACTATAATACAATTCATACCCGATGAAAAAATCATTCGTTCCTACAGGAACTGCCTGATCAAAATTAATGTAGTTAGGTGTAAAGTTATTCCCATTGATATTTGCACCAATATCCTCGATTAAAACATCTTCAGAATATAATTCTGTACCTGGATTTCCTCCATTTGATTCCCAAACTTTTATAGATATGAACGCATTTGGATCGTTTGTCTGACCTTCAGTAAAGTAGAACTCAGCCCCCATAACATTTGTTGGACCAACGTTCGTAAATTCCTCTGCTATATATTGAGCTTTAGTATAATTATGGCCCAGAATATATCCATTCGGAGCTCCCCAAGTCCATTCACTTACGTTGTCATTTGGTTCTGTATTGGTTATAGTATCACAACCAGTCGATGCATTAACGTTAATGTAACTTGTTTTCGTTTCCGTATCCGAACCATTTCCATTCGAGACCGTCAACGAGACTTCGTAAGTACCTGCTGTATTGTACACGACTGCAGGTGGTGTAGAACCAGTGTAAGTATTAGGTGTACCACCGTTAAATGTCCAGCTCCAACTATTCGGATTATAATTAGAGAGGTCGGTAAAAATAACGTTATCACCTTCTAATATATTTGTTGAATTTGCCGAGAAATCTGCTATAGGAGCATTACTTGTCAATCCACTCATACAATTCATGGCTGCTTCGGCATTAATTCTTCCCGCTCCCAGATCACCTGCATAACTGGGATTAGCACCGTCAATATCATCTGCTGTCGACAAAATACAATTCACAACATCTGCTGGAGTAACCGTGCTATTTTCAGACAACATCAAGGCAGCGAGACCAGCTACCATAGGGCTCGCCATTGAAGTACCCTGCTTTGTGGCATAACCATTACCCGGTACCGTAGAATAGATTGCACTACCAGGTGCAGAAATATCAATCCAAGCGCCATAATTAGAAAAAGAAGATTTATTATCTCCAGTAGTTGTCGATGCTACAGCTAGAACTTCGCTGTATCCGGCAGGATAAAAAACAGATGAAACATTGTCGTTTCCAGCAGCCGCAACCAAAATAGCACCTTGATTATCTGCATAGGTTATAATATTTTGAGCGGTATTACTCGAGACGCTGCCTCCCCATGACATATTGATCACGTCTGCACCAGCAGCTACAGCATAAATAACCCCTTCATAACCATGTGTCACTGCAGAAGCGGAATTTGTAGACTTCACTGGTATAATTTCAATACCAAATCCAATGGAAGCTATTCCATCGTTATTATCTGTGGCCGCTCCAGCAATACCCGCTACGTGTGTACCATGGTCATAACTGTTTATTGGTGTATCGGGATTGGGATCATTGTCATCATCGGCTACATCATAACCTTTACTATCATCAATATATCCATTATTATCGTCATCTGTACCATTATTATTTATTTCCCCTGAATTTGCCCAAATCGAAGGAGATAAATCACTGTGCGTTGTTTCCACCGCGTCATCAACAATAGCAACTGTTACATTACTGGAACCTGTAGCAACATTCCAAGCTTGTTCAGCATTCACCTGAAACAAAGCCCATTGTGTTGATGCGTTGAAGTTAGGATCATCAGGCGTTAGGGTCTTTTCTAAAAAAGGTACGCGTTCGGCATAATTGATACTTTCATCGCGCTCCAATAATTGAACAACATCCATTACTTTAGATGCATCCTCTATCTCCAAACGATAAATGTCATCTAATTTTGGATCTCCAACATTAGGAAATGCCTTCCGAATTGTCTTCACCCCATACTGCTTAATAGTTTTGTACGCTTCAAGGCTTTGAATATTCCATCCATTTTTTTCGGCTTCACCACCCAAGGATGCCTGTTCCGTGCGCACTCCATCATTGCTCAGCTGAAACCAAATAGCTCCATCCAAATATTCACTGCTGACCGTTTGTCCAAACAAGAAAACAGCACTGAGCATACCCGTTAAAGAAAGTAATAGTTTTTTCATAGTGTTAAATAATTATTATTTCGTTGCAATTTCGCACTTTTAATGGAAATAAACAAACGTGCATACAAAAAAAGAGGCTGTCCTTTCGGACAACCTCTAGTGAAGTTGGAAGTGGTTCAAAGTTATTTATCAATTGATCCCAGTACGCGATCCATAAAGCGCTTCGCAGCCTCTTTCTGTGAGAGTCCTTCATCGCGCATCATTGTATTCACTTCTATAGCACCGTACATGTTTGAGATTAACTCACCGATCACATCAAGTTCTTCATCTTTCATTGCAGATGATTCCGTTAAATGCTCAAGGGTTTCAAGGGTTTCATTGATGAAATCCTCATCGTTTTCCTCAATAAAATTGGATATGTGCTTAATTACTGGTAACCTCATCGATAAATTCTTTTAATACTTCTGTTTTATTCGTTTGTGTCTGATCGACTAATTCTCCATTTCGGAAACCAGCGAAAGTAGGTAAATTATCAACTTTCGCAAGCTTACGCGATTCTGGATTTTTTTCAGCGTCAATCACAATAAACTTTGCATTTTCATGATCTTCAGAAAACTTTCTGAATTTTGGCTTCATGATACGGCAGTTCCCGCACCATCCGGCAGCATATTGTACTAAAACAGTATCGTTACTGCTAACCACTTCTTGCAAAGTGTCTGTTTTTAACTCTTCAAAAGCCATAATTAGTTTGATTTTAAATAGTCTGCTACTCCGTCACGTGAAGCATCCATAGCTGTTTTACCTTCTTCCCAGTTAGCTGGACAAACCTCACCGTTTTTC
>CAJXMN010000106.1 GCA_913056215.1 uncultured Flavobacteriales bacterium
AACAGAGAAGTTAAGACTGCTTGCGCTGATGGTACTGCCCTTTTAAGGGTGGGAGAGTAAGTCGACGCCACTTTTTTAAAAGCCTCATACATTCAGTTGTGTGAGGCTTTTTTTATTGGACACTGTGCGATCTCCCACTGGGAGAGCACCGAAAAACACCCAATCTTCGATTGGTTATTTTTTCGAGTGTCCACCAAGTAGATCTAAACAAAGTTTTGCTAATTCGGGATAAGTTCAGTAGATGCAGACATTGATCGTCAGCATCGTCGACACTTTTTTGGTTGTTTATTTGGGTTTCGATGGTCAGTCTCATTAAATGATCAATCAATATAATAATCAACCAAGGTGAAGTTGGTCTGCACTGGTCCGTCTTGATGATGAAGCTCTATTAACCCTACACCTTTTGCAAGGTAAAATTCCGTCACTTCATCAGGAGCATAGTCTTGATAATTGTAATAATAATATTTTTTTTTGTATTGACGAATGTGCAAGACATCGCTGTAAATTACGCCATTCACTTCCATAGAATCCAGAATATCTAAAACTTCTCGTGTTTCACTGATGGTACGCTCTTGAGTATTAATAGCTGAGTTTACGTGTTTTTCATAGCTATAAAACTGACCTTCAACCGTGTCGTAAATTGGTTGAAAAATACTCACGTCGTGATATGGTTCATTCACTATAGCAAAACGACCTTTATGTGCTCCGAAGTATGGATGTATTGGGGCTATGTTCATATCTTTATCTATGTACTTGCAATTATTCGATTCATCGATTAATGTGTAGATAGGTTCGAAATCTGGATTTTGACAATTGAGTTGAGTTCCATCTGAGTACTTTCACCATGATCCCGGTTTAGCTACCAAGTAGTTAGTTGTCTTTAATACCGTATTGGTGTTACTATGACTAATTATTATACAAGGATCTTCATCTTTAGTCTCTTGTTTTTCGTGTTTTTTGCAACTCAGAAAGAGTGTTAATGATAAAAGTAGATAGAAGCTTTTCATACACACACTACGAAGGAAAGTTGACTTTCGTTGGAGGTATTTACGAGTAAGTTACCCAAATTACCTCTATAATGAAGTGATAGCGTAGACAGTAGTATGCTCTTAATATTCTTGAAAGTAAAGAGTAAGATAGAGATGATATAAAGTGGTTCGCACCGCTAAAAACTTCTAAGGTAACAGGTTGTAGATTTAACGACGTAGATCCAGCGATGTATTTTAGTATGATACAATTTTGCAAATGGATAGTGGTTTATTAATTGTCACGTTAATGAATTTGCTATTGGTATGAATATGGACTAAACTTTTTATTAGGGTGAATACAAGTCTGCCAATATTTCAAAATTTTCTCCAGCATTTTTGCTTGTTCCTCAATAGTGTCAGGTTTTTTAAAAAAACCTTGGACGTTAAATGCGTAGGCCATTCTCACGTCTTCTAAATTGATTTCACTACTCATAAATATGAAAGGGATGGCTTTTTCTCTCAAAAATGAATCTTCATCTATTATCTTCTTTAAATCCAGTCCGCTCATTTCAGGCATATTCATATCTGAAATGATAAGAAATATGTCGTCAACATTCTCAAGTAAATGTTCTAAGGCTAATTTAGATTTACTGAAGTAATCGATTCTAATATCCCAATTCTGATCGTCTAAAGATTCTTCCAGAAAGTTTTTTTCAATAGGACTATCGTCGATCAGAATTATTTTACCCTTAACTTTTTTCATAGTAATTGTATGTTCAACTTTAAAACGGTTGCATTAATGTACTAAAGGTAAGGGAATATTTGGATTAAGTACTCTGTAGTTCAGTTATATATGTTTTTTTTAATTTTGTAACACAACCAAATTATAGCCTTTTAACGATCCCTCAAGCTGGCACCGCAGGATGCGGGTTTTGATACTTACCTATTCCTTTCATACAACCTATACTTTTATGAAGCGATTTGATTCACGTCAATTATTGATGTGATCGATATTATTTTCCTCAGTGCGATAGAACAGTGGAGTGAGCGCTTTTATAGTTGACATAGTAGTATAGTTAGCGTTTTTAGTATAGAGTTAACCCCTGTTAAATCAGTATGATATAGTGAATATTGATCAAATTCACAGTATTACCCCATAAATCGAGTGTAACCCTTATATTTGCACTCAAAATGAATGAATAATGGCATTGAAATGTGGTATTGTTGGATTACCGAATGTAGGTAAGTCCACGCTTTTTAATTGTTTGTCAAATGCAAAAGCACAATCGGCAAACTTTCCTTTTTGTACAATTGAACCTAACGTAGGAACCATTGCCGTTCCTGATCCACGCTTGGGTAAATTGGAACAGCTTGTAAATCCTGAGAAAGTGGTGCCTACCACTATGGAAATAGTCGATATTGCTGGATTGGTAAAAGGTGCTTCTAAAGGGGAAGGTCTTGGCAATCAGTTTCTTGCAAATATTCGCGAAACAGATGCCATCATTCATGTGCTTCGCTGTTTTGATGATGGAAATGTTGTCCACGTTGATGGTTCTGTCGATCCTGTTCGCGACAAGGAAGTAATAGATTTTGAATTGCAATTAAAGGATTTAGAGACTATTGAAAAACGAATTGATACGTTAGCACGTACTGCTAAATCAGGGGATAAAGATGCTAAGAAGGCATTAGAGGTTGCAGAGCGTCTGAAAGCTCATCTCGAAGAAGGTCAATCTGCAAGAGCTATGGAAGTTGAGCCATCTGAAGCACTTCTGATCCGCGAATTTCAACTGATTACAT
This sequence comes from uncultured Flavobacteriales bacterium, assembly GCA_913056215.1. GTDB lineage: Bacteria > Bacteroidota > Bacteroidia > Flavobacteriales_D > Crocinitomicaceae > Brumimicrobium. The sequence goes on from CAJXMN010000106.1 coordinate 2,766, forward strand.
CTAAGCCTGTTTTGTATTTGTGTAATGTGGATGAAGCATCTGTGAAATCCGGAAATCAATACGTCGAACAAGTCAAGGAAGCCGTTCAGGCTGAAAATGCCGAGGTTTTAGTGATTGGTGCGCAAATAGAAGCAGATATCGCAGAATTGGAAACCTTCGAAGAGCGTCAAATGTTTTTAGAAGAACTCGGATTGGAAGAACCTGGTGTTCACCGTTTGATTCGTACCGCTTATAAATTACTCGACCTGGATACCTACTTTACAGCTGGAGAAAAGGAAGTACGTGCATGGACGATTAAAAAAGGTTCTACAGCACCTCAGGCAGCTGGTGTCATTCATACTGATTTTGAAAAAGGATTCATTAGAGCTGAAGTCATGCAATACGATGATTTCATAGAATTAGGATCTGAAAATGCAGTAAAAGAAGCCGGTAAATTCAATGTGGAAGGTAAAGAATACGTCGTACAGGATGGTGATGTCATGCACTTCCGATTTAACGTTTAGTGTATTTGTATCATCTCTACTTCTCTAACTGATAATGTTACTGACTCCCAGAAGGATGTATAATGCCAGTTAATTCGAGTTGAAGTCCTAAGATGGCACGCCATTGATTTTTAGTGTTTTCATTCAAGATCATAAAATCGACAGAAGGTGGGCGGAGTTGATGTTTCCACTGAAAATGTGAGACGCGTTCTTCATCTTTTTTGATCTGGTTCATCGGATACAATACGCCATCAGGTTCGCTGCGATAAGTAGCACTTCGAATATCACCGTCTTGAAAATAAATACTGATATCCGCAGAATAGATGCGATTCATTCCTTTGCGTTCTACAATAATGGTACTATCATTTTCGGACTCATCTTCTAAAAAATAAATTGTTTTAGCGTTGCTTTCAATATCTAACTGCTTGATTTTAGAACTATCAAAATACGCATTCATCGTTTTTCCAGCCACCTGATTATAGTAATTGGTGCGTTTTACATGAGTGACTACAATGCCTTTATCTCTTAAAAAAGCGCGCCGAATTTGCTCATCCTTCGAATATACAGTGATAGTATCTCCCGATAGTTGTGCATTTTTTGCCCAAAGAATCGGGTTTTTAAAGAGGTTCATAACACCATCTTTACGATTATAGATAAGTGAATCACAGATACCTTGTAGTTCACCTCTGTAAATTTCTACATGATGATAGGCTTGCATCATTTTTGCCGCTCCAGTGGAATCCGTCGTATTGAAAAGTGTATCAGCGTGTATGTACAACGTGTCTTCTTCACCGTAACGTTTACCCAGAGCATGTCCTGTAATAAAGGAGCGTTCTTGTTTGTCGTCATTTTTGGCGTAATCTCCAGAGAAACCAAGCTGATTTGATGTATCTTCAATCACGACATTTCCCTGTCCAATATAAAGGCTGTCAACGGATGAATAATAAAGACTATCTCCAGCAATCGAAATATCTGTTCGGTCGATGCGGGCATTTTGTTGAAGAACCCCAACATCATCGTCTAAGTGGTACCATCCCGATTCACAAAACATCGTACTTTCATTTCCTGTGATCGAGGTGGGGCCAAAAAAATAAGCCTTTTTACTCCTTCCGTTAAATTGTAACGTATCTGTTTTTACGGTATAGTCGTTACTTTTATAGATCACATCTTTACGAAAGTTGAATTGTTCTTTCTTGGGATAGAAGTAGCCGATCTGACTTTCCAGTTGTTCACTTCCCGTAATACTCACAATTTTACCATAATTGGTATAAACGCCTTCGTCCTTTTGAATATTGTAATCGAGCGAATCCGTAGTCAGCTTGAATTCATTATCGCGCACCCTAACATTTCCCCATAATTTGGCGTAGTCTTTTTCACTATCGAAGAAAAGGGAGTCACAAAATAAGTTAAGCGTATCTTGTTTATTAATATGCACATTCTTGTAGGCGCGTATTTCTTTAGTGATGATGTTGTAAAAGGCCGAATCACAGTAGAGTTTAGCATTTCCTTTTTGAAAAACGACATTTCCATTAACGATATAATTCCCTTGACCATCCAATCGCATTTCATCTGCACCATCGAGTAGTTCTAGCACATTGTCTTGCCCCCAGCACGGTGCCGTCAAAAAAAATGCGCTTCCCAAGAAAAGCGCAAAAAATAGTATGTTTTGAATTGACTTCAATACTTAATTATCATGTGTTAACGTTTGCGTACGATCAGGTCCCACAGAAACTGTTGAGATCTGAACACCAAGTTGTTGCTCTAGATAATCGACGTAGTTTTTTAATTCCGTCGGTGCATCTGAATAGCTATTTAGCTGACTCGTATCGGTGTTCCAACCTTCAATTTCTTCGTAAATCGGTTCGATCTCCTGATCTACGATGTCAAACGGTAAATAATCAACTTTCTTGCCATTAATTTTATAATGCGTACAAATTTTTATCGTATTAAAGCTGTCGAGTACGTCTGATTTCATCATGGAGAGTTCTGTTGCCCCGTTGATCATTATTGCATAGCGCAGTGCAGGTAGGTCAATCCATCCACATCGGCGTGGTCGTCCTGTAGTGGCACCAAATTCAGCTCCTGCTTTGCGCAATTTCTCACCATCTTCATCGAATAGTTCCGTAGGAAACGGACCTGAACCTACGCGTGTGCAGTAAGCTTTAAAAATGCCGAGTACATTTCCGATTCGCGTAGGAGCCACGCCGAGCCCCGTGCAAGTTCCCGCCGTGACGGTATTGGAGGAGGTTACAAACGGATAGCTTCCAAAATCGATATCGAGAAGTGTTCCTTGTGCTCCCTCTGCCAAAATGGATTTGCCTTCCTTAAGCGCGTCGTTGATATACTTTTCGCTTTCAATGATGGTTAACGATTTCAACAGCTCGATTCCTTCGAAAAAAGCAGGTTCAAGTGTTTCAAGATTATATGAGAAATTGTCATAATGGTCGAGTATGCCAACGTGCTTGGCAACGAGTTTATCGTATTTCTCACGAAAGTTATCGGCAAATATATCGCCAATTCGTAGGCCATTACGACCAGTTTTATCCATGTATGTTGGACCTATGCCTTTTAAGGTGGATCCAATTTTTTCTTTTCCCTTAGCTTGCTCTGAAGCAGCATCGAGTAATTGATGTGAAGGAAGGATAAGGTGTGCTTTTTTGGAAATCAAGAGCCGATCTTTAATGGCAATATTAAAAGGTTTTAATGCATCAATTTCTTCTTTAAAGATTACTGGATCAATAACGACTCCGTTGCCAATTACATTTAACGTGTTCTCACGAAAAATACCAGAAGGAATCGTGTGTAGTACGTGTTTGATACCATCAAATTCGAGGGTGTGCCCTGCATTGGGTCCTCCTTGAAAACGCGCGATAATATCATATTTTGGTGTACGAACATCGACAATTTTCCCTTTGCCTTCATCACCCCACTGTAATCCTAATAGAACATCTACTTTATTCATGTTAAATCACTTGTTAAATAATTATATGCTTCGCTTTTCACTTCAAATATTGGAAAAACGGTATTGAGTTTCGATATCGTTAATAATTTTTTTATTGCTGATGATGGTCGTAGAAGTACAAGTTGACCACCTTTGTTGCGCACCAGAGTAAAAGCCTTTAAAATTCCGTTTAACCCACTGCTGTCCATATGGTCCAGATCGCTTAAATCGATGATGACCGAACGTGTACCAGATTCAACTTTATTTCTAATTGCCTCGGTCAAAGATGACACCGTCTCTTGTGTTAATAATTTACCAGACAATTCAAAGGATGGAATAGCGTCGTGATCGCTTTGTATTTTGAGTGTACTACTCACGATTTATCATCTTCAGATTGTTCATTTCTAACTCCATAGAAGTAAAGCGAGTGGTGCTGAATCTTAACACCAAAAACCTCTTCAATGGTCTTTTTGATATTCTGAATTCGCGGATCGCAAAACTCGATGAGCTCTCCAGTATCCGTACAAATCATATGATCGTGTTGTTTAAAACCGTGCGATTTTTCAAATTGTGCAATATTTTTGCCAAACTGATGCTTTCTAACAAGGTTGCAAGCTAATAATAAATCAATGGTATTGTATAGCGTTGCGCGGGAAACGCGGTAATTTTTGTTTTTCATTTTAATATACAGCGACTCTATGTCAAAGTGACCTTCATAATTGTAGATCTCCTCGAGTATTGCAAAACGTTCCGGTGTCTTCCGATGACCGTTCTTCTCTAAATACGCTGAAAAAATATCTTTTACCGTTTCTTGTACGTTTTCCATACACTTTCCATTAAGTCACAAAGATAATGATTTTAAAAGATTCTTAGATATTCGTCTTCTTATTTCGTGAAGGAGTTTGCTTTTTACGATAAACCCCCTTTATACAGTGAGGAGGGGAGAATGTTGTGCGACATAAATGAGATAATTGGAAGATCTTCAATTACGGTCGTTGGCATCAGCTATTTATCGTGACGAATACTCATTTTTTCTTTGTCCTATCTATAGAGAGGAGGAACTACAAGCGCAACTGTATTTTACCCTGAATTGCTTGAATTGAACAACTATAACAGATAACATGATTTTCTAATTGTATCAAGGCCTGCTGTTTCGCAACAATCATTATCTTAGCAGTCCTTACAGTACAAATAGTTAAAATAGAAAGAAACGTGAGCCATACTATAAAATTTGGAACCGACGGTTGGAGAGCTGTTATTGGCGATGAATATACAGTGAACAACGTAGCAAGAGTAGCTGAAGCATCAGCAAAATGGGTGAAAAAAGAAAATCCCCGGTCACCACAAGTAGTGATTGGACATGATTGTCGTTTTAACGGACCACTATTCATGGACGTGGTCATAAAAGTGCTCGTGGGAGCAGGGATTAAAGTTTACTATGCAGAAGGATTTGTTTCCACCCCAATGGTTTCAATGGGGGCCAGCAACTACGAAGCGGATTTAGGTATTGTTCTTACCGCATCACATAATCCACCGTCATACGGGGGGTATAAATTAAAATCGAAAGAAGGCGGTCCACTTGCTCCGAAATACGTAAAGGATGTAGAGGATCTCATTCCTTCTGAAGTGCAAAATGAATTTAGACAAGTTGATCTTTATGCGGCCAAGGAAAAAGGTTTATTGGTGAAGGTAGACCTCGAAAAAGAATACATTGATAAAATGCGCAGCAGTTTTGATATTGATGCGATCAAAGATTCAGGGTTGCGACTAGCCTTCGATGCTATGTATGGCTCTGGTCAAGGTGTACTCAAACCTCTTTTTCCAGAAATGGATTACTTGCATTGTGAACATAACCCTGGATTTAAGGGGCAGGCACCAGAACCTATTGCGAAGAACTTGAAGGAATTGGAAGCTTTCATTTTGAAGAAAGGAGATGTCGATTCAGGATTAGCCACCGATGGAGATGCCGATCGAATCGGATTATACAACAGAAAAGGCGAATTCGTAGATTCTCATCATATCATCTTATTACTGATTCATTATTTGGTGAAATATAAGGGGATGACGGGTAAAGTGGTGACAGCCTTTAGTTGTACGCCAAAAATTGCCAAGATGTGTGAACATTACGGATTGGAACATCAGACGGTTAAAATTGGTTTTAAACATGTTGCAGGTATTATGATTGCTGAAGATGTGCTTCTGGGAGGCGAAGAGTCAGGTGGAATCGCAACCAAAGGACATATACCGGAGCGCGATGGTATCTGGATGGGAATGATTATTTGGGAATTTATGGCTAAATCTGGAAAATCACTAGAAGCACTTATTGATGAAGTCTACGAGATCGTTGGTGAATTCAAATTTGAACGGAGTGATCTGCATATCGATGAAGAAGCGAAACAGTCTATTATCACTGCATGTGAAAATGATGCTTTTCAATCATTTGGTGAATATCAGGTACAAGGTGTAGAAACCATCGATGGATTTAAATTTTACTTTCCGGATGATCGGTGGGTAATGATTCGACCTTCAGGAACAGAGCCCGTTTTGCGCGTTTATGCAGAAGCTCCAACGATTGAAGAAGTGCGTTCGATTTTAAAGCAAACAGAAGCAACAATCAAAGCATAATTAGGAACAATGGCAGGGAATAGTTATGGTAAAACATTTGTATTGACCACTTTTGGTGAGTCTCATGGTCAGGGCTTGGGAGGGGTAATCGATGGTGTCCCTGCAAATATTGCAATTGATTTTGAGCAAATACAATTAGAATTGAACCGACGAAAACCAGGGCAATCTAAAATTGTTACCCAGCGCAAAGAAGGAGATAAAGTAGAGTTTTTGTCGGGATTCTTTGAAGGTAAAACGACAGGTACTCCTATCGGATTCTTGATTAAAAATGCCAATCAAAAGTCAACAGACTACGATCATATTAAGGACAAATATAGACCTTCACATGCGGATTTCACTTATGATAAAAAATACCGAAATCGGGATTACCGGGGAGGTGGTCGTTCGAGTGCTAGAGAGACCGTTTGTCGGGTGGTAGCTGGTGCTATTGCACAGCAAATTTTGCAAACAGAGGGAATTAAGGTTAATGCTTTTGTGGCTGCGGTAGGAGAAAAAGAATTGAAAGGTGATTTGTCCAACATACCGCTACCTCCAGAAGAAAATAGTGTTCGCTGTCCAGACGCCATGATGGCTGAAGAAATGATAGACTATCTTAAAACAATTCGAAAATCGGGCAACACGGTCGGAGGTGTTATTTATTGTCGGGCCATAGGTGTGCCTGTTGGTTTGGGAGAGCCTGTTTTTGATAAGCTTCATGCTGATCTTGGTAAAGGATTACTTTCTATTAATGCTGTGAAAGGATTTGAGTTCGGCAGTGGTTTTGAGGGAGCCAGAATGAAAGGAAGCGATCATAACGATAGTTTTCGATCCGATGGTTCCACGAAA
>CAJXMN010000107.1 GCA_913056215.1 uncultured Flavobacteriales bacterium
AAATATGATTCGACAACTCTTCAACAGTCTGACATCCATATTCGGTCGTAACCGTTAAAACCGCATCAAAACAGCCGATATCATCAAAATAAACATCGTGTTCAAAGCCGTTGTACTGGCTGCCATTCTCAAACTCCCAGGTTGCAGAAGTCCCCAGTTCACTCGTTGCAGAAAATTGAACGCGCTCATCTTCACAAGCTTCATCCGGGATTGATGTTTGTAATTCCGGTAAAGGATGACCATCCAAAGTAACCTCAGCGACAGCTGTACAACCATTGGCATCAGTAATAACAACTGTATATGCCCCTACTTCTAAACCAGTTATATTACTGGTTGTTTGTACAGGGTTGGTATCCCATTCATAACTATACTGAGGAGTTCCTCCATTACTTACTGCTTCAATTTCACCATCACTTGCGTCCAAACAACTTACAGCATTACCTTCATAATCTGATAAGACATCAATAGCTAACTCCAGTGAATCCGGTTGCGAAACGATAACAGTATCCAATACCTTACAACCGTTAATATCCTCTGTCATCACAACATATTCCCCTGGTGTAACCTGATCAATAACGGTATCATTACTTATTACATTTCCTCCAGAATCTAACCATGTAGTCGTATAATCCGGACTTCCTCCGTTTAATAGAACTACACTTAGCTCTCCATCACCTGCACCATAACAGCTAATATCTTCTCCATTATAATCGGAGCTCACATCAGCACTTAATTGAAGAGGCGTAGGTGAAATAATTTCGATAGAATCTTGAATCTCACATCCATTCGCATCCGTACCGGTAAAAGTATAGGTACCAGGACCGATATCACCAATTGAATCAGTTAATTCACCATTTGACCATTCGTAAGTATATCCAGGAGTACCACCAGAAAGAGTTATCGAAATATATCCATCTGCTGCTCCATAACAAGAAATAGGGTGACCTGAAGCATATTCTGAAGTATCCACGTCATTAATCACTAAGGCAGGCGGCTCTTCAATCACAAAGGACATTTCTTCTGTACAACCATTTTCATCTGTCAAATATACCGTGTATAGACCAGCAGATAAGTTACTGATAGTTGGAGTATTCGCTCCATTGGACCATTGATAATTGACAATATTGCTTCCTGAAAGAGCGGTTAAATCAATACTACCATCAGTTCCACCATTACACGATACATGTTCAATAACTGTATCAAAGACTGTATTAAATGTTGGTAAATTAATACGTACGATATCCGTATCTCCCGGACACCCTAATGTATTAGTAGCGGCTAATTTCAAATCTACGAATCCATTGTTGACCTCGTTTTGTGTTGGAGTATATATAATTTCCAATACTTGGTTATTTGGTGCATAATTTCCCTGTCCATTTGACCAAACACCAGAATTTGTCCCATTTACCATTCCATTGAACGAAACTTGCGGAATAGGCTCCCCACATATCGTCACGTCATTACCCGCAATTGACTTTATTTCATTTGATACTTCATTAACAACTACTGTATCTGTCAAAAAATAACATCCGTTTGCGTCAGTTACATCTACGTAATATGTCCCACCTGACTGCACTAAGATATTAGAAGTATTATCACCCGTACTCCACGAATAAGAAATAGGGGGAACACCTCCATTAACCGTTGCTGTTAATTGAACATCTACATCGCCATAACATATCGTTGGATTTTCAGGAGAGAGATCCATAGTCATATCATCAAAAACAGAGACAACGACCGTGTCACAAAAGGGATCCACATCACAACCTCCAACAGGAGAAGCACAAACTTCGTACATGATAGTTCCAGGTGCTCCGTTGTCTGGTGTCACGATAACGTCAGTTCCGCCAGTAAAAGGGACACCATTTGTTCCCGTCTGACTACCATCCGTACTTTCTAAATATGAGTTATAATCCCCCGGATTTCCTGGTGAGATCGAATTCCACTCAACTGTTGTAGGATCGACTCCTGCTACTCCAATAGTATCTGGGCACGAAGGAGTACTAGTGACATCATTTGATGCAGCGGCTTCTGGGATCGAAGTAATCTCATAAGTATTCTGATTATTCCCAACTTTACAGAAAGAAATATAATGTGGGCCAGGTCCATCTAAACAAATGGTATTCGTAGGTGAAGATAAAGGAACTCCTTGGCAGTTCACCTGATAAAATAATGCTCCTCCAGGATCTGCGCCAGACGCCACGTCAAATATAATTCCAGTTGCGTTAGGATTTAACAAAACCTCTACCTCAATACAGTTGGTCTGATCTGCTCCAGCTCCACAGCAACTACCATCTCTAACAACTGATGGGCTTAACCATGATGCAGAAGGATTGGCGCTAAGGTCAACCTGAAAAAATGGGGTGTCCCCCGTACAAGAGTTTTGGCTGTAGACCAACTCTCCATTTAGTAAGTTTATTAATACAATAATAAATATGCCCGAAAATAATTTTGAATGTCTCATAAAGCTCCATTTTTAGTAGTTTTAGCACAACTCTACTATTAAAACGAAGTTGAGCATGATACCGTTGCCTATATGAGCGGCTTCATATATACATGAAAAGGGTGTAAACCCTTATAAACGGATTCAACTCCTTATAAACAAACTACTTACCAAGGTATTTAGAAAAATAAATGTTTTGTCTATTCGAATCAGGTATATCAAGAGTAATGGGTTTTCTTAGAATGCTGGACCTGGGTCACTTTAATCCACAAATATTTTACGGCGAACCATCGTTCCGTCCACCATTTGTACTTGAAAGATGAGGAATGAATTAGAAAAGTTATTGTTTTGAATTAATACCCGATTCGACAACTGAACTTGTTTGTTGAAAACAAGTTGTCCTGTAGACCTGATACACTTAACCTTCGCTATCTCCTGATCAGAAGAAATTTCAACAAAATCACCTCTCTGAGAAATTGAGCATCCCGAATTATGCAGCGCTTTTACACTGATCACTTCTGATTTACCATCAAAGTCATTTTGAATTAACCTATAATAATTCAAACCTGGCGCTATGCCATGATCATAAAGGGTATACTGATTTTGTTCTGAAGTAGTACCCTGACCATCAACGTTGTCGATTACTTTCCAATTTAATCCATCTCGCGCATGTTGAAGCGTAAAATAATCATTATCTGTTTCAGATGCCGTCTTCCAACTCACTCTATTTTTATTCCCTTGAGGTTGTACTTTAAATGAAAGCAATTGGACGGGTAGTGGGTTATTTGGCAATAAACCTCCGTTTTCATCATAAACACAAGTTGTCGTATTAGGCCCATTACTAATTTCAATCATCACAAATGAACCATTCGGAAAATTGTAGGAATCGAGATCACAGTCGAGCTGATTACTGTTACCTGTCGATTCACAAGTAATGTCCTGAATTTCATCCCCTGAACTATCATAAACAGTGGCTGTAACCACGTTCGGAGAATTACCCGGACTGTTGTTAATATCATCCGGGCAGTTTTGGCTATAAAGCACCGAAGAAGTACAGGCAATCAATATTCCAACAACCAATTTATTAACCATTACTATAAGTTTTAGCACGTTTTTAAGTAGAATCACTTACTTAATGTACGAAAAAACAACTAAATCGGGGGAAAGTTTATAATAAAAGGTGCTTTTGTCTAAAATTTGTCCAGCAAAATGATATTTCATGTCAGATAATTCTAATCGAGTTTTACATGAGACTCAATTAAATATTAAAACCAGCTCTACAGTAAGTATAGTTTATTGATTCATATCGTCCTGATACACCGCACCTTTTATAAAGGAACCTTTACGTCATGCTACGTTGAGGTCAATAAAATGAGATTTTTTTAACAGCCCCTATTTTTTAATTTCTCCGGTTAACGTCAATTCTAAAAGTTCTGGAGCATTTTTATAGTTTATTTGTATACGTTGTGATTGATGCCCACTTTCGCCTCGCGTATCAAACAAGACATTAACGCTAGTCTTCTCACCAGGTTCCAATCGCAACTGTTCCAATTTTACTTTCAGACATTGACAGTCAACTGAAGACTCTATACTTTCAATAGGTGTATCCCCTGCATTACTAATCACAAAAGTGCGTTCAATTTGACTACCCGGCTGAATTTCACCGACATCAATAACTAATTCACGTGCTGTCAATAAGGTGGAGCGTTCATCATCTTTTAACACATCCACACTTTGAATCTCTATTTTTCGTTCAATCGCTGCTGCCCTCGAATAAACAGAGTTTTGTACATCATTGGGATTATCACTTGTTATTTGATCCGCTTCATATTCTCCAAAGGGAACCTGTACGATTGTCAGTTCTCCTCCATTCTTAGCACTACCATTCAAATAAGATCTAAAAATCCCCTTGTCGTAATTTTTTAAATAATTTTTGAGCGAGGCAATTCGACGTTTTGTAAGGTTCACGTTATAATCCGTTTTGGCTAAAGGACTGGCGAAGCCCTTTATTTTCATTTGGATTTTTCGACCTCGTTGTAGTTCTTCCAGGAGTAAATCGCGAAATAATTCTAAATCAGCCACGCCTTGTTTGACATACTCTAAAAAGAAGTCTTCAATATCATCTTTTGCATCTGCTGCTGCTTCTGAACTCAATCCTTCAGCGTACTCTTTTTTATACTTATCAATCATCTCAATGTAGGCATCGTAACTATCCATATAATTGACTTCAGTCGTAGTGTCTCTAGAATTTGGATTCGGGATATCATTATGAAAATATAGCGTTACCGGTAGGCGTTGATTCAAATCAGATAAACTTTCTTCAATTGTCGGTGGACCAGCAACCAATGGTTTTCGAATCAAAAATATATCACTGCAACATGTCGGATTCTTACTGTAGTACACCCCACGGCGATTCGAACTAAAAAAAGCAGTATCTTTAGTCTTAGACTTAAAATAATACAAATCATTAGCTGGAGAATTAATGGGTTCCATCAAATTCTTAGGTTCCTGAAAGAAAGTCGTGTAATCGGATTGAAACACATCATATCCGCCAAAACCATTGTTCCAAGAACTACTGAAATAAAGTGTTGTCGAGGCAGCGTCCCAGTATGGACTTAACTCATTGTCAGGAGAGTTCAATCGCTTCACATTGATCGGGCGCCTAAATTGATTGCCATCACGAATGAAACTGTACCAAATATCCATTCCTCCTTCCCCATCTTTGCGATCAGATGCATAAAAAAGCACCTCCTTCCCTTCCCATTCTCCAACAAACGGCATAGTCGTATTGGTTCCCGGTTCATTAATAATGGGGCCTAAAGTGTCAATATCTACGAATTGCTCATCTTCAAAATAAGCTACAGCGATCCGACAATTATAACCTGATTGCCAATCTTTACAAAGACTGAAATAAAAGCGTTGACCATCTAAACTGAAACTACCATTCCCTACGCTAAAGTTATTCCAAAATAAATCTTCAACCAGCTCAGGTTGAGAAAACACACTATCTTCCAATTGAGAAATGTAAAGATGAGTAGAATATGTTGTATCATAAACCTTCTCCTCCTCTCCTGTTGAGTCTGCCTTTAATGCGGAGATTAATAATTGATCATCAAAAAGTCGATGACCGAACTCGCTATCGATTGTATTTACGGGTTGTGGTAAATGTTCAAATAGTTCTCTAACCGAGTCACCTTTATTCGATCGAGCCCAGATACAGGACCTCACTTCATTTCTACTTTTAAGGTAACGATAGCCCCTGCGATCGCTTCTGTATTTCTTTTTGGCCTTCTTAAATACCGCTAATGCCTCATCGTACTTCCCTGTCTGTTTTAGCATCAACCCATGATACAGCAAACTAGATGGATAGATTTCTGCCGCCTCGCGTTCATATACCTTCCCGTAGTAATAAGCTGCTTTTTCATAATCTTTATAGGCACGTAAAACTTGAGCATACTCCCACAGCGTATTGATTGCGCTGGAATCAATTTTCATGGCCTTATCGTAATACTCTAACGCATAAACGTAATCTCCCTCTTGGTGTTTTTCACGGGCAAATTCGAGGTATTTTTTCAGTTCCTGCTGCCCCATAGCTGAAAAACTTAAAAAAAGCAATAGAGCTAAATATAGTCTGGACATACGCGGTGCTGAATATTTTTCGGTTTAAATGTCTTTAAGATATAACGTATACTAATTTCGAATCCTCCCCTTGCTCTACTTGCCAGGTACAATGAGGAGAAGTTAATATCATAGGATATACCAGCCCACCAATTTTGGTATTCCATACCCGCCATAATATAACCCGCGTCTCTACTTCTCAAGAAACCTCCGAACATAATCGATCTGTATTCTCCTAATCGATCAATCAGGATATATCGAGCCTGAGCTCCTAAAATGAGTTCGCGATACTTACCTTGAATATTTAACTGAAAACTCGGTAGCACATCCCAATCAAAACCAATATCGTAGGTCGCACGAGCAAAAAGCGTCGTTCTCAAGTCGCGCTTTACTTGATCTCCATAAAACCCCTGGTTGGGTCGATTGATATTAAAAAGTGCAATACCAGCGGTAACATTTTTTCGATCACTCTGCAAAAACTGATAAGTAACTCCTGTTCCCCACGTAAAATTTGTTCTTCGCTGCGTTTGAATACTTTCATTGGTTGATAAGTTCGGGTTAAAAAAGGTACCGTTCCACTGATTGTCGAAATTAAATGCATTAGCGTTGAAAGAACGCGTATTCAGTCCAAACTGCAATCCACCGCGAAGTACGTGAGTTGAGTCACTTGTTAACTTGTGGGTATAAGCCAAAGAGGGTTGGAACTCGATCGTGCGAAAAGCTCCATCACCTGCAACATCATTAAAGAAAAAGCCGCCAATGCTAATTTTATCAAAGAAGATCTGTTTGGCCTCTGCAGATATAAACTGAGTCTTGAAAGGTACGGTCACACTTCGCCATTGATCCCGAATATTTGCATGAAAGCGATAGTCACCATTAAACATACCTACATTGGCAGGATTCTGAAAAACGGGGTTGTGGTCATATTGGGACCAATGAATATCCTGAGCATAGAGATGAAAACTCAGCAAAAAAACAACCAATATTTTTAAAATTGATCTCATTTAACGTATTAACGTAACATTTCCCTGGATTAAAAAAGACTGTCCATCAACACAATAGCCATCTAAATAATAATCATAGACATCTGGATCCATCGGTTTACCTTTAAAGGTTCCGTCCCATCCTTTTGACATGTCTGTCGTTTCAAAAACCAGCTCTCCCCACCTGTTGTAAATGCGGAAAACAACCTCTTCCACAATGTCACTGCGCACGTAAAGCACGTCGTTTTCTTGGTCACCGTTCGGTGAGAAAGCATTGGGCACAAAAACGAACGGCTCTTCACATACGAACTCAAAAACTTCGACAGTGACTACCGCCTCTTTTGTACATATGCCATCCGATACCAGCACCGTAAACTCGGTGGTTTCTTCCATGTAAGCAGTTGTTTTTTGCTGGTTGGGTTCACCTACGACATCCAATGGCTGCCATATATAATTGTAGCCTGAAGGAGAAGCGTCTAAGGTCACGGTCGTACCATACGGAACGTTTTCGTCAGAAGCCTCGGCATCCACCAGGGTTTCATCAATATCAGACACGGACAATAATATTGAATCTAGTATTTGACAACCGTTACTCGCCGTAGCAGTGAGATAAAGGTATTGTGTTTCCTCAGGATTTACAACGACCGAATTGGTTCCTTCTCCACTAACAATAATTGAATCCGGTGACCAGTCAAAGCCCGTGAAGGTAATCCCTGAGGTATCACTTTCAGCAGTGATGGTGACTGCATCGCCTACACAAAGGTTCGTCGTGCCAGATAAGTTAATCGAAGCACTTGTAAAATCAACCGCCACACTGTCCATAACCGAACAACCGGCATTAGACGCTTGAAAATAATAATAACCGTTTTCAGGATCCGAAATCGTAACGGTAGAATCAGATAAATCACTATTCAAAGTGTCTGATAAATTGGAATCTGACGACCACACAAAAGATGACGCTGTACCATTTGAATTTGCTGTGAAATTAAGTGGCTCAGGATTGCACAAAGAAACCGGTGGAATAGCTTCCAAATCAATTTCTGGTGTCACTTCAATTGTAATTTGCGCCGTATCTGTAATCAGACATACAGAATCCGTTACATAAAGATTCACCTCATACGTTCCCGGAGTTCCATAATTCACCGTAGGTTCAAAGGTGGTAGAGTCTAAATCGCCGTTACCAAAATCCCAAACGTAACTATCAGATTGAGAAGAAAAATTATCAAAAGTTACTTCAAAAGGAGCACAACCAATGTTGTTTTCAACAGAGAATTCAGCATTTGGAATCAAATTGAAATCAAACTTGAAGACCAATGCATTACAGTTATCTGCCAAATTTTGATTCGACCAGGCTCCTGATGTGGTCGGAAAATCGCTATTATTACCACAACCTCCACAAACTCCCTGATAAACGACTCCGTTTTTATCAAACCGACTTGTGCCCCCATCAACATGTTCTTCTGATACAGGACCTCCCATGTAGGTTCCGTATAACAGACTGTTAAAATCACGTTCAATAACGATCAGATAAAAATCGAATCCATTTGGAGCTGAAGACTGAAAGGCATCAGAAGTGACAGGCATACCAGACATCGGATTATTTTGTAGTATGTTTGCCCCCCAACCTGAAACGTACATATTCCCACAGATATCAACTAGAAAAGCGGAGGGTGAAATATCAAATATAGCATTACCACTGCCAAAAACCGTAGACCCCACTAATGTGGATAAGTCCGGCGTTAACTTGGCAATAAATTGGCTCGAATTTGGATTCGAATAGGAAGCATTAGTCACGGGGAAATTCCCGCCGTTGCTTTGGCCCACAACAAAAATATTATCCAGGCGGTCAATTTCTACAAAGAAAATCTGATCGTAGCCAGTCATACCCAGGTAAGTCGATTGTGACATCGTCTGACCGTCAGGGGTCAGCTTCCCGATAAAACCATCTGTTTTACCGCCTCCGTAAGCGGACTGATAAGTTCCCGCAGTATTCGGTAAATCATTAGAACTCGTGCCGCCAGCAAATACTATATTAGCACTGGAATCTACTTTCACAGAGTAAACAGCATCATTATTAGTACCACCGTAATAGCTCGACCATTGCAATGCCGAAAAATCATTTTTAATTTTGAATACGACTCCATCAGATTGACCTCCCGGAGTCAATTGAAAAGGGTTAGCTGTAGGAAAATCAGTTGACCGCGTGCACGATCCTACTAAAATATTATTGATAGAATCGAGCATAATCTCGCCACGGAACTGATCTCCATAATTCGTTGTCACACTATCATAAGCTGCCACACTGGTATAATTCCCTCCTGAAATCAAATAATTCACTCCATCATTTCCGGCACCTCCAACATAAGTTGACCCCATTAAGTTTTGTCCATTTTCTGAAAATTTAGCAACAAAAATATCGGTTCCCGTATTTCCGAAATCGGTTCCATTAAACATAATTGATAGTGGATCTCCACCCGCATGCGCATTTTGAAATCCATTAACAACAG
>CAJXMN010000108.1 GCA_913056215.1 uncultured Flavobacteriales bacterium
GGCTTTATTTTCTTGATTATTACCGTGAACAACGGTTCCGTCGTTTAGTACTAATGCCGCTCCGACACTAAATTGAGAATAAGGGGCATAAGCTTTTTCGCGAGCTCGTTCGGCCTCTTGTATTGCTTTAACTTGATCTTCAGTAAGTGTCGAACGATCATCATGTGTCTCGTACGTGAAAGTAAAGTTGTTTTCCATGTTTTTTCAATCTCGGGTGCGTTCTTTCGCGCCCAGACCTACGAAAATAATGGTCTTATCGGTATTGAGAAAGAAAAAGTGTCATGAAAATGTTGAATTGTGTTCAAATCATAACAATGTGCTATCGAGACTTGGATTCTGGGTGAGCGCGCTAAGCAAGTTTCTGCTCTTTCTGAGCTACTTTTTCAACGCGAATACCTCGAGCATCTTTCAACCGTAGGCTGATAGCAAAATCATTCAACCGGATAGCGATGGGGTCACCGAAAGGAGAAATGGATCGAATTTCAAAAAAAGTTCCAGGAGTTAACCCCATTTCGATAAGACGTTGCGCATGAGGTCCATTTTCTATCTCAGTAATGATTCCACCTTCTCCTTTTTTGAGTTCGATTATACTTTTCGTTTGAGCCATGCCACAAATCTATCTTAAAACAAGAAACTTTACAATACCTAAAAGTAGGTATTTAGAATTGGTCCAATTAAAATCTGTGGGAATAGACACTCTATATTATTTGTCATAAGTTCACAAAGTGAAGCGCACGGTTGTTTTGTCGTAGACGTGTCGAAAAGAAAAGTTGTTTTTCACGACAAATTGAAACACCTTCCTTCGTGCATTAAAAATAAAGGTAAAGATTCCAGTTTTTAAAGGATAGTTAAATCCGATAACTATTTAAGATAAATCGTGATAATGAAGTCGGTGTAAGAACAAGTCATGTAGTAGGGTTAACATCGCCCCTTATTCAGGGGGTTAGATTGTTTTACGTAAAAGGCGTCAAGGCAAAACCCAACCTTTATAGCAATTCAAACGTTATATACTCAAAGAAAGGCATGAAATCTAAAAACATCAAATCGTTGAATAGGGCTGTTTTTGTGATGCGTCATTTTGTGGAATTGAGCGCCAAGCTTTTGCCTTATTATGAGCGGATAACCAGAAGTGAACCGCACAGTGTCGATAAACTTTCTGAAAAGAATAAAATTGATGTTGTTTATCAGACGAATCATGTGAATGTGAATACGAGTAGATTTTTATTGGGTTCGGATATTGTTGTGCTTATTCATAAGTTATATAACGTATTACAAAATAGAGATGAACACAGCGAAAAAGAGGTCAACGATTACCTTACAGCTTTCAAGAAGGAGCACCGCCGTTTGAAAAAGAACTGGTATCAAACTTTAATGAATTAGAGGAGGAGTCACTTCAAGCTGATCACTAACCATAAGAAATCTGGAAATTCCATTGTGAAGTCTTATTGATATTGTCTTCTCAACGGTTTTATCAGTCCTTTTTTAGGAAAATAACAAGCCTATGGAGTTCAACTTCATTGCTTTTCACTACCTTTGAATATCATGAAATCAGAAGTTAATGACCGCATAGCAGAGTGGCCCGTTATGGAGGCCTTTTACACGATCCAGGGTGAAGGAGCTCAGGCGGGAAGGCCTGCTTTTTTTATTCGAACAGGTGGCTGTGACGTAGGTTGTGTTTGGTGTGATGTCAAAGAAAGTTGGGACGCCGATCAGCATCCTATGACTTCACTTGATGAATTGCTCGATCAAGTGGAGTATCACCAACCCAATTTTGTAGTATTGACAGGTGGAGAACCTGCAATGTATGACTTATCAGTACTATCCGAAGCATTGCGTGATCGCTCAATTGATGTGGCGATTGAAACCTCTGGTTGTTATCCATTACATGGAACAGTTGATTGGTACTGTTTTTCTCCAAAAAAGTTTAAGGCACCTGTGGAAGAGGCTTATGAAAGGGCTGATGAATTAAAAGTCGTGGTCTTTAACCAGAGTGATTTTGAATGGGCTGAACAACATGCAGCCAAAGTAAGTTCAACCTGTCGTTTGTTTTTACAACCGGAATGGTCGAAAGAGGAACAAAATTTGCCCTCAATTATTGAATACGTCAAACGAAATCCAAAATGGAGTATTTCGTTACAGACACATAAATACATGAATATCCCTTAAAAATATGGTACGATTAATCGTTTTATTTTTAGCTGCTATTGTAATGATGAATAGCTGTGCGACCAGCCAGGTTGAATACTCCACGAATAAGCGGAGAGCGATCAAATTTTATGAAGAAGCAAAAAAAGCACCCCGTGAGAATATCGATATGTCTACGGGGCGTCCTGATTTTGAAGCAGGTATCGAGTTACTTCAGAAAGCGATCGACAAGGATGATGAGTTTTTGGAGGCACATCAGTTGCTTGGAGAATTTTACTCTAAATCGGGGCAGACCGAAAAGGCAGTGAAACATTTTAAACGTGCACTTGAAATTAGTCCTTCGGATCATTTGAATGGAATGGTTTACGTAATGATTGGTGAACTCCAGATCAGTAATAAAGAATTTGATGACGCGATTACATACTTTGATAAAGTGCTGCAATCAAACAATCGATCAATGTCGAAATATGCGGTAGAAGCAGCGAGAGAATTTAAGACGAATGCGGAGTTTGCAAAAAAATCGATGGAAAACCCCACGCCTTTTGAGCCTAAAAATCTCGGTCCAAGCATAAATACTGAGCATCCTGAATATTTCCCGACGCTCACGGTAGACGGACGTACCTTGCTATTTACGCGCGAACTCCCTAATAATGACGGTCGACCGCGTGGACAGGAAGATTTTTTTGTTTCGCATTTGAGCGATAAAAATAGATGGACAAAAGCAGAACCGATGCCTCGAAATATCAATACTTCTCAAAATGAGGGGGCTCCTACAATTTCTGCCGATGGAAGAACGCTGATATTTGTGGCTTGTGCCGATAAAACCGGTCGTGATTATGGTCCCAACAGGAATGGTAGGGGAAGTTGTGATTTGTTTGTTACAAAACGTTTAGGTAAACAATGGTTAGATCCTCAAAATTTACCAGGAATGATCAATACCTTTACTTGGGAATCGCAACCTTCTTTGTCAGCCGACGGTAAAACGCTATACTTTGTAAGACGTGTTAAAAGCCGCGTAAGAGGACAGCGTAGAAGTGATATTTTTAAAAGTACGAAACAACCCGATGGTTCCTGGGGTAAACCTGAACCGTTGCCTATGAATATTAATACTAAAGCGCGCGAGACCTCGGTACTCATTCATCCCGACGGACAAACCATGTACTTTTCTTCCAATGGTCATATTGGCATGGGTGGAATTGATATATTTGTTTCAAGAAAAGATCCTTTAGGCAATTGGGGGGATCCGATCAACTTGGGCTATCCGATTAATACCGAAAACAATGAAAACTCCTTGCTTGTGGGACCTGATGGTGAAATCGCCTTTTTTGCTTCTGACCGTCCTGGGGGTTATGGTGATTTGGATATTTATTATTTCGACTTACCCAAGGAATACCAACCTAAGAAGACACTTCACTTCGAAGGAAAAGTATTTGATGCGATTTCGCAAAAACCTTTAGAGGGAGAATTTGAGCTCATTGATGTATCAACGGGAGAACAAGTGGTGCAATCGATCGCCGACCCCGTTTCGGGTGAGTTTATGGTTGCCTTGCCTACAGGAAGAGAGTATGCCTTGAATGTTTCTTATCCTGGTTACGCTTTTTTCTCGAAGAATTTTGATATGAAATCAGACAATGGAAAGGCTGTTCACATGGATGTGCCAATGATTCCAATTACAGACGACCAACCTATTCAATTGGCCAATGTGTTTTTTGATTTAGATAAGTCTACCTTGCGTAAAGAGTCACATGTTGAATTGAATAAATTGGTGGAATTTCTGGAAAAACATCCTGAATTACGCATTGAAATCGGCGGTCACACGGATACAAGGGGAAATGACGAGGCGAATATGACGCTTTCGAGAAATCGAGCAAAGTCTGTGCGAGACTATCTTGCTGAACAAGGCATAGCAAAAGCACGACTTGAATACAAAGGGTATGGAGAAACGCAGCCAATTCATACTGATGAAGAGATTGCTGAACTTGAAAGTGTAGCTAAGCAAGAGGCAGCTCATCAAGAGAATCGAAGAACTGAATACAAAATAATAAAATGATCCATCTTATTCGTTTGTTTCGACCAGTCAATTTGATCATAATAGCTGGTACGATGTACAGTCTGGGCGTCTATTTTGATCAGGTAGTGCATAGTGCAAAGCAACTCGATTGGTGGCAATCATTCGATTTTTTCTTGTTGGTGTTTTCTACTGTTTTGATTGCTGCTGCTGGGAATATTATCAATGATTATTTTGATGTTCGTGCCGATCGCATCAACCGCCCAGGGCGTCTGGTGATTACCAAGCATGTGAAACGTCGTTGGGCGATAGTCCTCCACTGGACGCTTAATTTAATTGCATTTCTTATCGCAGCATATCTGAGTTATCGCAATCAAACCTTTTGGTATGTTTTTATCCACCTTGCTTCTATTAATTTATTATGGTTCTACTCCATGCAATTGAAACGAACACTTGTCATTGGTAACGTTGTGATAGCCCTGCTAACCAGCCTCGTTCCAGTTTTAGTGGGCATTTTTTATCACGAAAATGCGAATAGTGAGCTGCTCTCAGAAAGCATCTTTCCATTTGAACAAGTCGACTTACGTTCGTTTTTTATCATGTTTAGTATAAGTCTTGGTGTATTCGCATTTCTGCTGAACTGGATTCGTGAGATCGTCAAAGACATTGAAGATATCGAGGGCGACCATGTGATTCGGGCGCGCACTATTCCTATCGTATATGGAGTTGCTCGCGCAAAAAATATTACTTTACTTCTCATTTTGTCCACAATGCTGATATCGCTCGCGATTATTTACGGTTACATGGAAGGCTTTATACCAGAATTGTGGCCTTTCTCGCCATTAATATTGAGTGCTGTGACCTTGATTGCTGCAGCCGTCTTCTTATTTCGAAGTCAAGACAAAAAAGATTATCGTTATACGAATATGCTCATTAAAATTACTATGATCGTAGGCATGTTATTGCCACTTTTTTGGATCATCAGCGGATTTACACAATAACCATAGATAGTTCGATTTATGTTTGATAAAAAAATTGTTTTAGGTTCGGCATCACCGCGCAGAAAACAACTATTGGAACAATTGGACGTAAAATGTGAGGTGCGAAAAAAGGAAGTGGAAGAAGATTATCCAGCCAATTTATCTCCCCACGATGTCCCTGTTTATTTAGCTGAATTAAAAGCGCAGCCCCTTATCCCTCATCTTACAGAAAATGAGGTGTTGTTGACTTCGGATACAGTAGTTGTTTTAGAAGATCAGGTACTTGAAAAACCTGCGAATAGCGAAGCTGCTTTTGATATGCTTACGCGTTTATCGGGAAAAATGAATGAAGTGGTTACAGGCGTTTATCTAAGGTCCCAGGAAGATACAGCGAGTTTCTATGTATCGACCCAGGTTTTTTTTAAAGCCTTGAAGACAGAAGAAATAGAATATTACATTGAACATTATCGTCCTTTTGATAAGGCGGGAGCTTATGGTATTCAGGAATGGATTGGTCAAATCGGTGTAGAGCGAATATCGGGCTGTTTTTACAATGTTATGGGATTGCCCGTACAAAAGGTTTGGGAGGTCCTGAATGCACGATTTGCTTAAATCCAACCGAGCGTAAATAAATGTAGCCAACGATCATTGATGTATAGGAGAAGCATCAGTCCAATACCAAAAAAGTAAAGACTAATATTAAATAGCAAGCTGTAAGTTAATGTTCTACCACGCAGCAAATAAGTGATAAAAGGAAGAAAGAGAATGATCGGTATGAGCGGGAAGGTTCCTGAAACACTGAAATCGGTGCGCGTGAAATACCAGTTGTTTTTATCCCAAATCCAAAGCCGCTTAATATCTCGAAAAATATAGGTTCGTTCGATATATACAACGTGATTGTTATTACTTGCATAGCTAAAAGCAGGTTGGACCCATGCTTTTTCGTCAGTTTTAAGCCGTAGCGGTACTATTCTGCTGTAACGTAAACCCGCATAACTCAACACAGGGTTTGTATGTGTTATGCTCGATTTCTCCCAGCGTTCTGGCAATACAAGCATGTCTATGATAAAGATAGCAGCAATCAATAAGCTGAACGACATGATAACCTTGAAAGCCTGCCAATGTGTTCCCCTCGAAATTAACTGGAAATAAGCTTCGTTCTCGGCGGCTTCACGCTCTTTCATGTATTGATAACGATCCCTGGCTTTGCGCAACCGTTCTTCGTGAATTTCTTTAGCCGTTTTCTGTTGAGGATGTGGAGTGGTTTTCTGCTGATTTTTGGTTTGTCTTTCCTCGGGTGACTTTTTAGATTGTTCTATGGCAATCATCAAATGATCGTAGGCTTCAGTAAGTTGAATGAATTTTACATGCGCTTCGTCAGTTGGATTGCGATCGGGATGGTAGCGCATTGCTTTTTTTCGATAGGCCTTTTTAATCACCTTTTCGTCCTTGGTAGGAACTATATCCAATATTTCAAAATACCGTTTAGCGCTCATGGACTAGGGCTATCGTTCTGTTGCGGTCTATTTTCCCGTTTGAAGTTCTGGCTAGCTCCTCTACGAAAAAATAGGTCTTTGGGCGTTCATACTTTTCTAACCGGTTGGAAACAGCTGTTTCATCGAAGGTTCCTTCAATTCGCTGCTCACCAATCCATACGACACGACTACCGAACTGTTCATCGGGTAATGCTCCAATCATAAATGCATCGGAAGGAAGAAGATCCGCTAATTTTTTTTCTACCTGTTCGGGTTGAATTTTTATCCCTCCTGAATTGATGGTAAAATCAGAACGCCCCAGCCAACGGAATCGACGTTCATCTAACAAATGCACAACATCGTTAGTGATAAGATTATTGATCTTGAGATGAGGTGCATGAATGACTAATTCTTGATTTGCTGTTGTATCAAAACGGCAATCACCGAGTGCAAAGTAAGGATCACCTTTATTGTTAAGTTTCCGCAAAGCTATGTGAGAAACGGTTTCTGTCATGCCGTAAGTCGAATAGGCTATTCCTTTGAATTGCTGTAATTGTTTTTCCAGTTGTGCAGAAACCGGAGCACCTCCTATAATCAAATTGCGTATAAGATTCAGTTTTTCGGGATGTTCTCTCAGTGTAGCCGAAACTTGCAGGGGGACCATCGCCGCAAAGTCAATCGGTACCTTCAGTTGTTCCAGTGGAAGCCGGTTAAACGGGGTAACGTACAAATTCATGTCGAATTCCAGACTGCGTACGTACATCATTTTTCCACCGATAAAAGCAGGTGAAATACATAAAAGTGCATTTTCACTGGCTTTAAAATTGAAAAATCCCCCTGTAGTTTGTGCCGATGCGACAAATTTCCATTTTGGAATGTCTATAGCTTTAGGCGATCCCGTAGATCCTGAGGTATGCTGTGTTATAAAAGAATTGTCATCTTTCCATTTGCGCTCAAAATCAATCAGTAATTGCCGATCTTTTCGTACAGTTGTAATGAAATGAATGTTCATACGACCATTTAGGAACAGAATTTGCTCTGATTAGAATAATTAACAATGTTCAACACGATGAATTTACTGAATGTTTTTAAATTTATCGACAAATAGAAGAAATAATGAAAAACTTTGTTCTGATTACCCTACTATTCGCCACAGTATTTTTCTCCTTTGACGGGTTGAAAAATTCAGAAGGGATCAATTTTAAAAATGTATCTTTTGAAGAAGCGCTTGAAATGGCCGATACGGAAGGAAAATATATTTTTGTAGATGCCTATGCAGAGTGGTGCGGACCGTGTAAATGGATGGAAAAAAACACTTTCAAAAACCCTAAAGTGGGAAGGCTTTTCAACAAGCATTTTATAAACTTAAAAATTGACATGGAGAAAGGTGAAGGCACAGAATTAGCCAGAAAATACCGCGTAACACAATATCCGACGATGATGATCATCAATTCGGAAGGAGAAGTTGTCAAGCGCATCATTGGTGCGAAAAATGAAACGGCACTGATTGAAGCTGTTCAGAATCACCTTCAACCTTAGTGCCTGCGGACAATCCATGAGGCGACTCGCTGCGTATTGATTCCTGCTATTTGCTCTTTGCGAACGAGTTGTTGAGCTTTGCGTTGACCAAAAACAGCTTGCAAATCTTTGACCTCACCACAGGGTACGTATTGCGCGTGCAGCTCTTGCAGTAATTCTGCTGCCAGAAGCTTATGAACTTCAGGTTTGAGTATTTTAAATAATTCTTGTCGATTTTCTACCCGCTGTTGAACACTGTTAAAGCGGTCTTCCCCTGTTAAATGTTCCAGGTTGAGGTGACGACAGAGCTTTTCAAAATGGCGGTTGCTGCCGATCGCGAAAGTAATCGTTTTACCATCTTTTGTTTGAAAAAGTTCTCCATAGGGTGCGATATTCGGATGTAGAGAACCGATACGTTCGGGTACCTTTCCTGTCATAAGATAGTTGGAAGCTTGATTCACGAGCGAAGCAACAGCTGCATCGTAGAGTGAAACACTTATGCTTTTACCCGTATAATTCATCTTGAAACGCTCTTTTTGTAACATTTCGATCAGCAAACCTTCCTTGAGATGATGTGCCGCGAGAACATCAATAAATGCAATAGGCATTTTCACAGGACCACTTTCGGGTGTTCCACTCATCGACATAATACCCGATTCGGCCTGTAGGATGAGATCATAGGCTACACGGTCATTGTTATCTCCAAAACCACTGATTTTCCCAATGATGAGTTGTTTGTTGTGTTGGCGCAGTTGTTTATCTGTAATGCCTAGTTTTTCCTGTCCTCCTTTTTTAAAATTCATCAATACTACATCTGCCGCCGCAACCAGTTCAACAAATCGTTCGTGATGTTCAGCGCGCTTTAAGTCCAGCGCTAAATACTTTTTTCCGTAATTGATACTCGAAAAATAAGCAGACACCGGCGCGTCTTCAGGTTCGTTTTCTAATTTCCAGGAACGCGTCACATCAGGATGCTCAGGGTGTTCGATTTTCACGACATTCGCCCCGAGTTCCGCAAAGAACGACCCCACGGAGGGTCCTGCCAGTACCGTAGAAAGGTCAATAATATTGAGGTTTTCGAATAGCTTGTTGTCGTTCATAATTGCATGTTTTGCACTTTAAAGGTAGCGAAATATTGAGGATTGAAGTACCGCTCCTGGCAATGAAATACCGCTTTACTGTTCAAATCAAATCGCTAGAAATAGTTGCTTCTAAAACGATTTGACTTATTAACACTATTCGTACAAAAAAAGTTAAAAATTTGGAATTTTAAAAAATAGATATTGAAAGTTTGGTGAGCCGTTTTTTTTTTT
>CAJXMN010000109.1 GCA_913056215.1 uncultured Flavobacteriales bacterium
GCCGCCGCTCAATTGGGTGTGAAATGCTCCAAGAACGATGGTAAAACTGTTGTTCGTGCGCTCTACCCGGGAGGTCCTATGGATTTAGCGGGTATCATGCTGGATGATGAAATTTTAGCTATTAACGGTATCGCTGTACGCGATGATTTTGATCGCTGGGTGGCCTATTTTGATAACGATGAAAAAGAGGTAATGGTTCAACGGAAAGGTGAAATCGTGCGGAGTATTATTCCTCAAACGAATCGCCCTTTCTTTCAGCGGTATTACCTCGTGCCAGTTGAAAATCCGAATAAGTTACAAATTCACGCATTCGACGGTTGGAGAAGTGCTGAACTCGGAGATCGAGGGCATTCTACCATAGCTCTTGATGCATGAGTGCGTAGAGTTCATCGAACGATTGTTGATCCTGATTGGCGTGAATCGTAATGCGAATACTACTTTCTCCATCCGGAACGGTGGGAGGGTAAATAATTTTGAGCCCGATCTTATGTTCGTGAGCGCGCTGCTCTAATGCTTTTAGTTTTTCAATGGAAGAACAACGCACCATTTTGATGGGGGATAACGCCTCGCTGGAAATGTCGAATGCTTTGAATTTTTGGTTAAAATAAGTAACGTTTTTTTGCAACAGCTTTTGTCGCTCGTTAAAATCGATTGCTTTCCAAATTTCCCTCGTTCTGCTGACAATGCGCTCAGGTAGGGCAGTGGTGTAAATGAAGGGTCGGGAGAAATTGATTAAGTAATCAATCGTCGACTGATTCCCCGTAACAAAGGCACCGTGTGATCCAAAAGCTTTGCCTAGCGTAAAAATTCGCAGGAAAGGCTGGATGTTCAACTGCTGGCAGTATCCGGCTCCATTTTCGCCTGTTATACCGCCGCTGTGAGCTTCATCGACAATTAGGTTTGCTTCGTACGAGTGGCATAAATGGTCTATGGACGAAAGTGCTCCAAATGTGCCGTCCATTGAAAAGAGCCCTTCTGTAACCACAAAACAGCGTTGATGCTGATGTTGCTCCAATTTCTTTTCGAGATCTTCAGCATCGTTGTGTTTAAACTTGATGCCTTTGGCGAGACTCAGTCGAATTCCATCTTTGATACTGGCATGTGAACGTTCGTCAAAAAGGATGATGTCACCGCGCTGCGGAATACACGATAATACACCTAAGTTGGCAGTATATCCACTATTGAAGAGTAGTGCAGATGCTTCATCGAATCGATCGGCTAAAAGTTGCTCTAAATGGAGGTGAGCTGGGGTTGTGCCTGCAATTAATCGAGAGCTTCCTGGAGATGGAGCGGTATTTTCAGGAGTGATATAATCAGCGAGTGATAAATAATCATTTGAAAAAAAATCTGCGAACCCCTCATAAGTTCGCAGACTTCTAATCGTATTATTTTTTCTTCGCTGTTCGAGCTTTTCTTCTAAATAGTTGTTCATGAAGAAATCGCGCTGATTATTTCACATTCACAACTCTTCGTGGTTTAGCTTTTTTGGGATTCTTTCGCGCTTCTGCTAATTGCTTTTCGCGTTCAGCTGCTTTCTTTTTCTTTTCTTCAATAATAGTGTCGGGTTTACTTTCCGGGCGAGATCCCTCTTTAAAGGGTGCTTTGGGACGCAAACCAAGTATTTCAAATAATTCTTGATCCTCATTGAATTCTGGATTTGGCGTTGTCAACAACTTGTCTCCGGCAAAGATAGAACTAGCTCCTGCCATGAAACACAATGCTTGTCCTTCTTTTGACATCGAAGTTCGACCAGCAGACAAGCGAACGATCGCCTCTGGAAAAACAATGCGCGTGGTAGCAATCATACGCACCATATCCCAAATTTCGACTGGTTTTTGCTCTTCCATTGGGGTTCCTTCCACAGGTACGAGCGCGTTGATTGGAATCGAAGCAGGTGGTTCTTCCATCTTGATATAAGAAAGTAATAAACCGATTCGGTCTTCTACGCTTTCACCCATTCCAATGATTCCTCCTGAACAAACCGATATTCCTGCATTTTTAGCATTGTTGATTGTGTTAAGGCGATCTTGATATTCCCGCGTCGAAATAATATCGTCATAATAATCTTCACTTGTATCGAGGTTGTGATTATAGGCAAACAAACCAGCATTCTTTAAGCGTTCTGCCTGTTTGTCAGTCATCATACCCAGTGTACAACAAACTTCCATGTCGAGATTGTTCACAGCCTGAACCATTTCAATCACGTTATCAAAATCGCGATTGTCACGAATGTTTCTCCACGCTGCACCCATACAAAGACGCGATGAGCCATTAGCTTTCGCATTTTTTGCCTGTTCGATCACCGTATCCACATTCATGAGCTTGTGCGTATCCACATCCGTATGATAGCGAGCAGCCTGCGGGCAGTAACCGCAATCTTCTGGACATCCTCCCGTTTTAATACTGAGTAGAGAAGACATTTGTACTTCATTCGGGTCATGGTTTTCGCGATGAACCGTAGCAGCCTTGTACATGAGCTCTAACAATGGGGTATTGTGGAGCTCCAAAATAGCTTCTTTAGTTGTGTATGCTGGGTTTACTTTCATATCATGTTATTTTACGTGTCAACAAATATAATTACTGTACGTATTCGAGCTACTTTTTTAGTGAAAAATCTTAGAATCTGCTATTGTAAATACACTTGAACACCTATTCGAAATCCAATAGCGTATGGGTTACGAATAAAAGGAGATTGTTCGTCATAATTATTAGTGAGTTGATAACGACCTTCTGCAATGGCAAAAATTCCGTAATTTTTATTAAAGGCAATGCGGGTACCCACAGAGGCCATGGCATCAATGACGAATAAATTAAAACCTTCGCGTTCAATAAATGCTTCTTCTTGCTCTTGATTGTTGATGTCGAGTGTTGTAACCTTGCGCTGACGCGATATAAACGCTTTAGGCATAAGACCTATACCACCATAAAATGATATTTCATCACCAAACTGATAAGCCACTCTTATCGGAAAGGAAAGGTGACGATAGGTGTTTGAGTAACGAAATACGCTATCTTGATTTTCTGACTGAAAGGAATACCTTTCGCGGTTGCGCATATATCCCATACCTAATTCGAGAAGAAAATTGTCGGTTATAGCACTGCGAATTCCAGCTTCAAAAGATGTTACCCAGTCGCCGACTTCATCCACGCGGTAATCGATGGGCTCTCCAAACAAACCTTCATTTTCGCGCAATGTACGGTAAGTAAAAGCAGGTGTAAATCCGGCATAAATTTCCAGTTCAGGAGCAACATAAGCTTTATCGGGCTGATCTTTGGTTGCTGCTTCTGGAGGATTATCCGTGATGATTTGTCCGCTTGCGAAGCCTGGGGATAATGACAACATCAGGTAAATCAAAAGGTTTAAAAAAATATTTTTCATAAATGCGAATATTGTTCAACTAAAACTCTTATTTTTAGCTAACGAAATTACAGATTAAATATAAATACAAATTTACGATTATGTCGAAAAACACAGCCAAAAAGAAAACATCCTGGATCAAACGTATTTTTAAATACATTGGGATTCTTCTCGTTTTGCTCATCGCTGCAATTATATTGATTCCTATCTTTTTTAAAGATGAGTTGAAAGATCTCGCCTTGGATGAGGCCAACAAAATGCTCAAGACTACCGTTGAAGTCGATGATTTTGACTTAACGTTTTTCTCGACTTTTCCCGATATGACATTATCTTTTGATGGTGTGCGCATGACGGGGCAGGATGAATTTGAAGGTGTAAAACTCGTCGATTTAAAACGATTTGAAGCTGAACTTGGTTTTTGGAGTGTTATCGATATGGCAGATATTGAAATTCGTTCGGTAAAATTAATTGAGCCACAAATTCATGTGAAGGTGTTGCCCAACGGGTTAGCGAACTACGACATAATGAAATCTACTGAAGAACTCGCAGAAGAAGAGGTGGATACGACTGAATCGACGTTTAAACTTGGGCTGAATCATTATGAGATCCAAAAAGGACAGATCGTTTATGAAGATCAATTGTCTCCTATGTACGCTAAAATTGTCAACCTGAACCATGAAGGAAACGGTGACCTCACTGCAGATGTAATCGACTTTTCGACGAAAACTTCAATGGATGCATTGACATACTCTATGGACGGTGTCGATTATCTTTCGGCTGTAAAAACAGACCTTGATATGGATCTCAAGATGGCTTTCACGGATGAGAGCAGCCGTTTTGAACTACAGGAGAATAAATTGTCCTTGAATGCGCTCGACCTTTCATTTGATGGGTATTATGAAATGTTTGAGGGATATGATGATATGGATCTCACCTTGAATGCGGATCAGACGAGCTTCAAAGATCTACTCTCGCTCATTCCTGCATTCTATCACACGGGGTACGAAAGTATGGTTGCTGACGGTGCCATGAGCCTTAGTGGTTTCGTGAAAGGTCAGTTAGATGCCTCTAACCTGCCAGCGTTTGAGGTAGGAACGAAAATCACAAATGCACAAATTAATTATCCTGACATGCCTTCTTCTATTGACAATATAGCTGTTGTGGCAGGAGCTACCTTTCCAGGTGGATCAAGTATGGATGCGATTGCTGTAAATATCGATCAATTCAAAGCGGCTTTTGTGGGGAATACCATTGATGCGAACTTTTACATGAAGCACCCCATGACCGACCCTTTCATGAAATCGAAGTTATTGGCGAATGTTGATCTGTCTACCCTTGGAAAAGTTATTCCGCTTGCGGAAAATGAGACTTATAACGGTAAATTGACCTCTGACTTACAGGTTGAGGGAAGACTTTCAACACTGGAAAAAGAAGCGTATGAAAAATTCGATGCTTCGGGATCATTGCGCCTCGAGCAGTTCAATTATACATCGAAAGACCTTCCCGCGCCCGTGGATGTCCAGGATATGTTGTTTGAATTTTCACCAAAACGACTTCATTTGGCTAACATGAATGGATCAATGGGAGCGACTGATTTTGAAATGAGCGGAAATGTTGAAAATTATATGGCCTACGCATTTAATGAAGGTGACTTGCGCGGTACATTTAACTATCATTCGAATGTTTTAAATATTGATGAGTTGATGCCTGCTTCAGAGGAAGGTACTGAAACGACTGCATCCTCAACAGATACAGATACGACGGCAACAAGCAATGAAAGTGAACAGCCTATTTTGGTTCCCGCCAACATTGATTTTGTAATGAATACTACGGTAAATCAGCTTGTTTACGACGGAATGGATATCAAAAAAATAAAGGGGACCGTATATCTTCGAAATGAGGAAGCTGTATTGGAACAGTTGACCATGAATGCCATGGGCGGAAAAGTCGGGTTGAACGGAAAATATAATACGCAGGATCATCAGCAAGCAAAAATGGACTTTGCTTATAGTTTGGATCAAGTAAATATACACGACTTGGCTGGTCATTTTAATACGATTGATAAGCTTGCGCCTATTGCGAAATATGCACGGGGTAAAATTAGTTCTGACTTTTCGATGAACACAGATTTACAGCCCAACTTTGAACCTGTCTACAACTCATTAACAGGTGACGGGAATTTGATGGCGAGCAAAGTAATGATCGAAGATTTTAAACCGCTCGAAAAATTGGCTTCAGCAACTAAAATGCAACAATTGAGTGATCAGACATTAAAAGATGTACGTACGCGTTTTGCATTCAAAGATGGCAAGGTGGAAGTGAAACCATTTGATGTCAAGCTCTCAGATAAGATCAAAACCAACATCAGTGGAACAACCTCTTTTAATCAGGAAATTGATTATAAGATGTTGATGAATATACCAAAGGAAGAAATTCCAGGTGAAGCACTTGATTTGGCGAAGAAAGCCATTGAGAAAGCCAAAAACATTCCCGGATTTAAAATGAAGGAGTTGCCGGCTGAAATACCAGTAACAGCATTCGTAACGAACACGATACAGGATCCGAAGATCAAAACCAACATGAAGGAAAAGATCATGGAATTGGCAGGAGATGTTAAAGGCAACGTTGAAGATATGATTAACGATAAAGTGGATGAGGCGAAAGATTCGGTAAAAGAGGTGATCGACGACAAAGTTGAAGAAGGAAAAGCTGAATTGGAAAAGCGGAAACAAAAGATTTTAGCGGACGCTCAGCAAAAAGCAGATCAAATTAAGCGAGAGGGCAAGAAGTTAGCCGATAAAACACGCGAGGAAGGCGATAAAAATGCACAGCGCGTCATAGATGAGGCAGGAAATAACCCGTTGAAGAAAAAGGCTGCAGAGGTAACTGCTAAAAAGATTCGTAAAGAGGCAGAGGAGAAGGCTCAAAAAATAGAGAACGAAGCGAACCAAAAAGCTGACGATGTCATGAAAGCCGCACGCAAGAAAGCAAATAACCTGGAATAACGGTAATGTATGCTGGTGAGTTATTGGAACTATTATCCAGGCGGGATGATCATGCCCGGAAGGTCGTTTAACGAATCAGAATACAGATACGGAGCTGCCAACGGACAAGAAAAAGTAGATGAAATAAGCGGTTCGGGGAATCATTATACAGCTGAGTATTGGGAATATGATTCAAGAACGTTGAGAAGATGGAATATTGACCCTGTAGTTAAAGAACATGAATCACCTTACGCCACATTTGCTAATAATCCAATTTGGTTTTCAGATCCAAATGGAGCGGATACTTCAGGATACGATAATGCAATAAATGAGTCTGGTAGTAGTCGAGCTTCTAGAGATTTAATTAATGGAAGTTCCACTTATTTAAACCTATTAAATGAATTTGCAAAAGACGGAGGGAAATACAAATCTATAAACCTTTCATTTCAAGCTAGAGACCTAACTAATGACGAAGCTGATGGGAAAACTCAAATTACATATAATGGAAAAGATTTACAAGATATTGATGTTGAATCGCTTCCAGCAAACTTTAAAATGACAGACTTAGAAATTTCATTAAGCATTGACAAAGGTATACTACTTAAAGGTGATGAGAGTACAGCCAACAAGACAGTTACATTAGTTCATGAACTAACGCTTCACGCAAATTCTTTTGCAAAAATGATTAAGGGAAATGAAAACGTTCAAGGATTAAAGAAAGATTATATGTCATTATTAAATAATGATTCAGACCATGAGACCTTGAAACAAGGAAAGGCAACTTTATATAATGCATCAAGTGTAGAGATAATGAGCTACCATAAGAAAAGAGGAACTAGAGCTCATCGAACATCTATTTCGAATGAAACTCTAAATGAATTGGCCACACGTCAAAATGGCGAAGTCAAAGGAACATTAAGGATGTTTGAGTTATTAGATATATTCTTTGAATCAGATAAAAAAGGTTCGAATCATATAAAAAAGGAGTGAGATGGAAAAAAAAACGTTTACTAAAAATGCTAAATTAATTCTATTGCTCACTATTTTTGCTTCGTGTAAAAGTGAAGTCTTTTATTATGATACAGCCTCAATGAATTTGGAGGTATATGGTTTAAAAAAGAATAATGAAATCACTTACTATATGCCCGAATCAAAGAATAATTTATACTCTTTTGATTGGTCTGAAGGAATAGATATTGATAGCCTCTTAAATAAAATGAACGAGGAAATTACTGATATGCCTCATGCATCCATTGCGTATAGTATGCTTGTAAACGTTGTTGATTCAGGAATTATTCTACATTATCAAAACCAAATAGATACCTTAAAAGTTAATGAGAAAGGGTTGCAACAAAACAAAAAACTTCCTTTACCGCGTCAAGTATTCTCAATATTTAACTACTCGAATAAAACACGATTACAAACATATTCAAGAAATTACGATGTCAAGTATGTAAAGGATTCAATAACATATTACAATAATTCCCCTATGGAAAAAACACATATCTTTCATTTTTATCCAAACACCTATTTTGATCGTGATACCATAAAATCAATTGACACTACAAAATATATTAACCCGGTAAAGGTTGGTTTTTCTTCGATTTCAGGAGCGATTGTGTACATTAAAGCAATTAGAAGCTATAATAATAGAAATACTGTAGAGTTGTACTGCCGAGATAAGAAGATAATAAAACTTAAATCAATGAAAACATTGAAGACCATTTTACATTAAATGGTTGCCCCCCCCTCGCTCGTGCGAGATTACATCTCGTTTGTGGGGGCTAACTTACTTTTGTTTTTTAATAATCCCTAAAAAGAATCTCCAGAATCGGCTATTAGAAGCTTTTTGAGCAAATTTACTGTATATCTTAACGGCTCTTGCTGCCCAAGCTGCCGCGAGATTACATCTCGTGGACTTGGGTTATCAATTAATATGCCTCACCATTACAACCTATCTCAGTACATCTTGGATAATTTCCAGCGATCTTAGCAGGGTGTATTTTGTTATCCAATAAGTTGGCTTTTCCATACCGATGAAACTCTGAGCACTCTATTCTGAATCTTGTAAACTTTACATTGGCAACTTTATAGTAAAACACTTCATATTTTCTTTCTTTTAGTCTAGTCCTGAGCCTTGTTTTTAAATGTCCTCGACCAACGTATCTTATTTTATAACTAGCAGCTGTTGAATAACCAAGTAGGTAACAACCATACTGATTATATCTAGCTTTATCAATTTCTTCAGCAGTCAATGGAAATGGTCCAACAAAATTAGAGTTGATGTTGTAGTACTTGTGTTTTAGTGGCATTATATTGTGGTTTATAGTGTTTTCAATTTAGCAACTCGAATGAGTCCATCGAGCGTGTAATAAATATGTTTTTTATCCTCTTCCGAAAGCAAAGCAATATCTTGCAGGCGTTTTAGGGTCTGTTTATCAATTTCTGTGTTTGTTTTGCCTAAAAGGAAATCCACGCTTACTTCCAAAGCATCTGCAATTTTACCCGCCACCTCGATAGATGGTTTTACTTCACCCCGTTCGTACTTTCCGATGATATCACCAGAAGTACCAATTTTCTTTCCCAACTCTGATTGAGAAATCTTTTTTCGTTTCCGAATGCTTGTTATGCGCTCTCCAAAAGTCATATATATCTTTAAAACGACCTATTAAATAAGGTTTATGCAAATATAGGTGATAGAAATATCACAACAAAGTCAGAAGAGTCTTGCTTAGTTCTGATAGATATTTTACTTTTGTGATATATATGTCAGATAAATCTTTTTTCAACAATGGCAACATTTAACACTGCAAACCCCGAAAGTCTAGAATACGCAAACGATATTCTAAAACAAACGATCCTTGGCGGTATTAAACTAGAGGGTCTTGACAGAATGCGGGTAACGTTAAAAATAGAACTTGTCGGGTCTTCTCGTCCTGCGGTACGTCATAACCTGGATTTATACAACGATAACCAACTCGAAAAGCTGATTCGGAAAGTAGCCGAGCGTATGGAGATCGGAACAAGTGTGATAGCAGC
>CAJXMN010000110.1 GCA_913056215.1 uncultured Flavobacteriales bacterium
CTGGAATTGGTAGACAGGCATGGTTGAGGGCCATGTGTCCGTTAGGGCGTGAGGGTTCGACTCCCTCTCTGGGCACTTTTCAGTATTGAGCAAGAGTAAGGAGAGTAGAGAGTGATCCCATATCCCATCAACAAGAGACAGCAAAATAACCCTAATTTAACAGCAGTGTTTCAAATAAACT
Organism: uncultured Flavobacteriales bacterium; assembly: GCA_913056215.1. GTDB lineage: Bacteria > Bacteroidota > Bacteroidia > Flavobacteriales_D > Crocinitomicaceae > Brumimicrobium. The sequence goes on from CAJXMN010000110.1 coordinate 182, forward strand.
TTAGTTTTACCTAAAAATATGATGATGAATATATTTAGAATTAGTTTTTTCGCCACGGCAACGCTTTTATTGATGGCATGTGGTAGCGGTATAGATCAAAGCAAAATTGCTGGTGAATGGAAACTGACCAAGTTTTCTAAAGACGGTAACAAGGTCGAATTAAAAGCGTGTGACAAGCAAACAACCTGGAATTTTACGACAGAAGCTGCAAAGCCACTTGGTGATGGTACGGAAACTAAAAAAATAAAAGCTGAAGCACCAGACAAATGTAAGTATTTTGGTTTTGATTCTAAATGGACTACAACTGATGGACAACTCTTCATCTCCTCTACACGTATTGGCGGAATGGGAGGGTTTTCGTTGGCAGGTAGGATGGATATTATCGAGCTGAAAGATCAAAAAATGGTGCTAAAACTCAACAAGTTTAAGCTTACACTAGAAAAGTAGTTGTCAGCTGAGCACAATTCAACAAAGCACTTAATTAAGCACCTATGAGGCTCCTCAAGGTGCTTACTACAGACTTCTTTCGGTGCGTATTTGAGAATTGCTCGTTTCCACTATCTTTGTCCTATGAAAGAAACGCGAATCAACAAATATTTGAGTGAGGCGGGGTTTTGCTCGCGACGAAAAGCGGATAAACTCATCCAGCAAGAACGTGTAACCATCAACGGAAAGGTACCAGAAATGGGCACCAAAGTTCAACCAGGTGATAACGTAGAAGTCGATGGAAAGTCTATATCCAATAAAGATAAAGAGCACGTCTACATTGCGCTAAATAAACCTATTGGTATTGTTTGTACAACGGATACGCGTGTTGAAAAAGACAATATTGTAGATTTTGTGAACTATCCCGAACGTATTTTCCCTATTGGCCGGCTAGACAAACCGAGTGAAGGACTCATTCTCATGACAAACGACGGGGATATTGTCAATAAAATTTTGCGCGCTCGCAACAATCACGAAAAAGAGTATATTGTGACCGTTGATAAACCCATTACACAAGATTTTATCGATCGCATGGCCAACGGAGTTCCTATACTCGATACTATAACTCGAAAATGCCGGGTTGAACAACTAAACAAAAACACGTTTAAGATCGTACTGACACAAGGTCTCAACCGTCAAATTCGACGTATGGCTGAATACCTTGGATACGATGTCGTAAAATTGAAACGCACGCGCATCATGAACATTGAATTGGATATGCCCGTAGGAGAATGGCGCTATTTAAAGGAAAAAGAACTCGACACGCTCCGTTCACTCGTTGAAGATTCTAAAAAAATGAATGCTTAATTCACTCCTGGTCCACAGGACGAATTCCATTTTCTGGGACCTTACCAGTGAACTCACTCAACCTTTTTTTAATAAAAGCCATATCTTTTTCGATATCACCAGTCGGCTCAAACAACTCTAAAAAACCTCCTATCTTGCGTTTATAGTCAATATAAGCAAGATAAATAGGAACTTCAGCCTTCAGTGCAATAAAGTAAAAACCTTTCTTCCATCGCGGATTGTAGTCGCGCGTCCCTTCAGGAGTAAAAACCATATAGAGATCATCGTTTTCTTCAAAATATTGTTTCGCCTGATCCGTAAAATTATTGTTCTTTTTACGATCCACAGGAATCCCACCCAGTTTTCGCAGTAATGGTCCCAACGGCCAGAAAAACAAATCTTTCTTGATCAAAAAACGAGCTTTGACACCATAATGATTAAAAGCCATCTTACCAATAATAAAATCCCAGTTACTAGTATGTGGCCCTACGGCGACAATTGCTTTTTTTACTTCAGGTCGCTGCGGATCAATTTTCCAGCCAAATAACCGCATGATTCGTAAATACCCACTCATTTTCACCTTTTTTATCGAAAATCATTACAAAACTACAAGTTATTGCATCCGATTTAATTACATTTGTTAGGGCACAAAATTAGTCTTTTCACTGAACTTACTACGCATTGTGAAGAAAATTCAAATCATATTGACAGCTATCGTTATGATCATAAGCAGTTGGATCTTGCTTTTGCTAATTCCATTGTTCACAACTGAATCAACTCTTCACATTCAAAAACATGTTCCTGAAACGGCTACTTCTGTCATTAAAATAAATAACAATATTATATTTAAACGACTCTTTTTTGACGGGGTATACGGAGGTAATTTTACCCAAAATGAAACTCAACAAATTGACTTTGAAAGCAGTGAATTGGAATTTCCCAAGACTGGTATTGACTGGAGACAGCAAGTTATTCTTTTTCAAGAAAGTCAAGAGCAAGGGGCGTCCGTTAATGGTGTCCTTCTCAGCTTGAACAACCCAGAGCAATTTGCTTCTTTTGAATTTGGAGCAAGTAAACCCATCAAATACTTCTCCGACGATATTGGTTGCCTGATTTATTTACCAGAGAAAAGTACCCAAGAACAGCATGAGCATTACGAACGCAAAGCACAAATTATTATTAACGATCCCCATGAAGTACCGCATCATTTTTCATCCAACCAGAAAGCACAAGGTAAAGATGAATTGTTAGAACTGTTTTATAAAGGTTCTTCAAAGAATTATATTCAAAACCTTCAATTACACACCTACATTAACGACAATTCATTGTTATTCGAAGGAGTCGGTCAAAAAAACCCAGCATTGCAATACGCCTGTGGAACATACTCCCAGTTACAAGAGCCTGCCCGCGATCCATTTCTGGAAATTCGAGCAGGCCAATTGCCCGATAGTGTTTATGCCATCATGGATCAACTCATGTCATCTTATGCCATGGAACTCCCCCCCATAACGTCTCAACAACTCATGATTTACGGTGTTCAAATTGAAAATGTCAGCGGTTCTACTGTTTTCCTTCCACAATTCGATGGTGTATTTCGTTTTCAAGACAGCCTCAATTTTGGTATCCTCATCGATACTTTAAGCACCAGAGCATCCCTCATTGAAGTGAATTCCTCCAACTCCATCTCCATTGGAACAACGGATTATTATTACGAGCAACTATCGCCTAAAGAAGTGGTCATTGGTATTTCCAAAAGTCCTGTTCTTTCACAAGTTAATGAACCTCCACTTCCACTGATGCGCGGAAATCCAGAAGCTACTTTAAACATTCAAGGAGAAGGGATTATTGCACAATTTGCTAAAATGTTCCCTCCAGTAAAATATTCGCGCAAATTCTTTCATGATTTAAGTTATTTTGAATTCCACACCAAGGAGGTAGGCGATAATCAACTCAAAATAACTGGTGAAATGCGCTTCCCTGAGGAAAAAAAGGTGTCCCTCGAAATATTAAAATTAATGATTAAACTCTAACAAAACATGCTTAATTATCTAGCTGAATTTGTTTTAGTAATCCTTTGAAATAATGGGGGGCGTCTTTCAAACGAGATCCATACCAAGAGAAGTATTCTCCATCTACTAAAATCACTTTAGTCTTCGGAAACTCCGATTTAAATAGCTCTATATGTTTTTCTCGAAAAGGAAATGGCTCTGTACTCAACATAATAATATCCGGAACATCAATGCTATCAAGTTCGACGGCCGGGTAACGCTCAAGGTTTTCGAGGACATTGCTAAAACCCAACTGTTGGGTCAATACATGGTCAATAAACGTATTCCTGGCCACTCCCATATAAGGATGTTGCCAAATTAAATAAAGTACACGTTGACCTACTAGGGGGTGATCTTCTACTGTTTGAAAAGCCGACTCTATTGCGTCTACCAATGCTGTACCTCTTTCAGACTTTCCGCAGATGTCAGCAATATTGCGAATCATGGAGCAACTATCTTGTAGCGTATATACATCACTCATCCACACTGGTGCCAACGATTGAAGCGCTTCGATATCTCGCTTTGAGTTTTCTTCTTTATTACCAATAATCAAATCGGGGTTCAGGGCACGCACCTCATCAATTTTGACATCTTTCGTGCCACCTACCCGTTTTTTATTGCGAAACCACTCATGGGGATGAATACAAAATTTGGTGATTCCAACTACCTCCTCGTCTAAACCCAAATCAAAAAGTAGCTCTGTTTGGGAAGGAACAAGGGAAACAATGCGCTTGGGTTGGTTCTCCAGGCGAACATCATTTCCCATTTGATCTTGAATAATTTTCATCTAACCAATCGCGGCGATCAAATCGTGTCGTGTAACGATGTGATGATTGCCATTTCCAAGTTCTACAAGAGCTGCAGGAACATCTTTGTTAATTACCTTGGATAATTCTTTTATCGATGTTTCCGCATGAACAACCGGTAGTTTTGGCCCCATAATATCTCCAATGGGCACATCTTTCATCGATTCATCATCCAGAATTTTATTGATTAATGTACTCTCATCAATCATACCCACAAATTCACCGTTCTTGGTTACTGGGATTTGAGATATTTTGTGTTGACGCATTTTGCCGACAGCGTGAGAAACGAGCTCTTCAACACCCAACGTGATCATTGGCTTGTCAATATGCCCCTGTATTAAATCTTCTGCAGTTTTGTGGTCTTCTTCAAGAAATCCACGATCGCGCATCCAATCGTCATTAAATATTTTTCCAACATAGCGGCTTCCGTGATCGTGAAAAAGTACGACGACCATATCGTCCTCTTTAATCTCGTCTCCAAGTTGAAGTACACCCTTAACAGCTGCACCTGCTGAATTTCCAACGAAAATCCCCTCTTCACGCGCCAATTTTCGCGTATAATTTGCCGCATCTTTATCCGTCACTTTTTCGAATCGATCGATCACAGAGAAATCAACATTTTTCGGTAAAATATCTTCTCCAATTCCTTCTGTCACATAAGGATAAATTTCATTCTCGTCGAACTCCCCTGTTTCATGATATTTTTTAAAGACAGATCCATAACTATCGATACCCCAAATCTTGATATCGGGGTTTTTCTCTTTAAGATACTTACCTACTCCGGAAATCGTACCTCCCGTTCCAACACCTACCACAAAGTGCGTAAGTTTACCGTCCGTCTGATCCCAGATTTCTGGACCCGTAGATTCATAGTGCGCCTCGCGGTTGGAAAGATTATCATACTGATTCACATACCAAGAGTTCGGTGTCTCTTCAGCTAAACGACGCGAAACAGAATAATACGACTGTGGATCATCTGGCTCTACGTTATTCGGACAAACAATGACTTCAGCTCCTACAGCGCGAAGGATGTCCATTTTTTCCTTACTTTGCTTGTCACTCAATACACAAACGAGTTTATAACCTCTTGCGATACAAGCAAGTGCTAAGCCCATACCAGTATTTCCAGAAGTTCCTTCAATAATTGTTCCTCCCGGTTTAATCAACCCTTTTTTCTCAGCATCATCAACCATTTTAACGGCCATACGATCTTTCACAGAATTCCCGGGATTCGTCGTCTCGATTTTCGCCAGAACCGTTCCTTTGATGTTTTTCGTTAGCTTGTTAAGTTTGACTAAAGGAGTATCACCAATAGTTTCCAGAATATCATTGTATATCTTCATTCTTCTTCCTTTTTGCACAAAGTTAAAAAGTCATTTGGTACCACAGAAAAAAGTTCCTTAAAATTGAATGAGTCGTCACGAATAATACCGTTGTTTGCTCAAAGGTCTTCTATTCGAACCAAATATCATGAATCAACTCATCTCCAGCCAATTGATTGACGCGCTGAATAATCACTTGTTTACCAAATTGAAGCTCATCTCGCATTACTGAAGAAGTGAGCTTAATATGAAGCACCTTATTTGAGATAAAGAGTTTCTCGGTCCGATTAGCGACGGCTTTTCCCATCATCTCTTCCCAGGCGTTGAGCACATCCATCTCTTTCATCTTCCCCTCAAGTCCATAAGCGCGAAACATTTTATCCATGATGCGACTTATCTTTTGATCCTCTTGACTGCGCTCTTTTTCTCTCATTTTTCTTGTGTATTAATTTCAAGTTCGGCGATCTCATCATTTTTTACTTCAAATGCCTTATAGGATATTTCATTTGTTTCAAAAATTCGAGCAATGCGATCGCGATCAGTATCTGTAATCATTACCTGTCCAAAATCCTGCTGATCCACCATTTGCATCAATCGTTCTACCCGATAATGGTCTAATTTATCAAAAATATCGTCAAGTAACAAAACGGGACGAAAATGCAATTGACTTTTTAGCCAATCATACTGTGCCAAACGCAACGCAATTAAGTACGACTTTTGCTGACCCTGTGATCCAAATTTTTTAATCGGTTGTCCCTTAATTCTAAAAATGAGATCATCTTTATGCGTACCTGTCGTCGTGTATTGTTTCTGTTCATCTTTGCGCCGCGAACGGTTTAACAATGTTTCAAGCGCTTCTTCGTGTAACTGCGAATGATAAACCAGATCAACCACTTCATTTTGATTGGAGAGCCATTGATAATATTTCTGAAAAATTGGAATAAACGCCTCAATGAATGCCTTTCTACCTTCGTAGATACGCTGACCGTGATCAACTAATTGTTCGTCCCATACCGCAATACTCTCTTGGTCAAAAAAACCGTAACCTGCCATATTCTTTAGTAACGCGTTCCGCTGCTGGAGCACTTTCCCGTAACGAATAATATCATGCAGAAACTGTTTATCAAATTGCGCAATGATACCATCCATCCATTTTCTGCGCACTTCACTTCCTTCAAGAATGAGATTGCGATCGTATGGTGAAATCATGACGGCCGGGAACAAACCGATATGTTCAGCAAGTTTGTCGTAGGCAACTTTGTTCTTCTTAAAAACTTTTTTTGTACCTTTTTTGACCGCACAATGAATTTGTTCTGTTTTTCCCGCCCTGGACCATTCACCCTGTATCATAAAGAATCGCTCTTCGAATGAGATGTTTTGACTGTCCACCGGATTCATATATGATTTGCACATACTCATATAGTGAACCGCGTCGAGCACATTTGTTTTACCAGCTCCATTAGCTCCAATAAAACAATTGATATGCGGAGACAAATCGACTTCCATTTGTCGATAATTTTTAAAATTCACCAGGTGAATGGTATCGAGATGCAATTCATCAGTCACGATACAAAAATAAACAAATTAGTGCTAAGAACGGGTTCTCAACACAACGCTCAGAGAAAGTTTTCAACGCGAATCGAACCACTGTTAATAATTTCTTCGCACAGGATAAAAAAAAAACTTATTTTTGCATTCGCTTAAAAGAGCTAATTATGAGTGAAAACATTACGAAAGAAGAATTAATCGAGCAATTCAAGGGAAATAAAATCTTAAAATTCTCGGTTTATATTGTTGGAGCAATAGCAGTGGTTGTCCTTGCTGTATTGGCCTATCAAAACTTTATTGCAGGGCCTAAAGCGGAGGCGTCGAAAGCAGAAATTGCAACTGGACTTCTCTATCTAGAGAAAGATTCTACCCGATCGGCTATCGAAGAGTTCGAAATCCTCGAGTCTGAATATGATGGATATAAAGGTGGTGAAGTATCACAATACGCACTGGGTAACCTTTACTACGATCAGGGAGAGTACGAGTTAGCTCTAGATGTTTTAGGAAAAGTAGATCTCGAAGACACCTATTTAATGACATTAGCTATTGGAACGCAGGGCGACTGTTACTCAGAACTGGGAGATTATGCATCCGCTGTTAAACAGTACGTTAAGGCTGCTGAGCGCAGAGAGAATGAAATTACAACACCAATGTATTACTTTAAGGCAGGACTCAATGCCGAAGAAGCAGGCGATTTTGAACAAGCGGCAACATTTTACAAAAATATTAAGTCTAAATATCGTACCTTCTCAAGTCAAAAAGGAATTGAGAAATATATAACGAGAGCGGAGAACTCAACAATCGAATAATTGTGGCGACAGCAGAAAAGGATTTATCCCAATACGATAGCGAAACAATTCCAAGCGGTGCCGATTTTAGAATCGGCATTGTTGTTTCTGAATGGAATGACTCCATCACGAACAGTTTGTGTGAAGGTGCAAAATCGACCTTGATCAGGCATGAGGTCCAACAAGAAAACATCATTATCCACCGCACACCTGGTTCTTTTGAACTACCTATAGCTGCTCAGTGGATGCTCGAAGATGAAAAAATCGACGGCGTAATTGCTATTGGATCGGTTATTCAGGGTGAAACGAAACATTTTGATTTTGTTTGCCAGGCTACCGCTCAAGGTATAAAAGATGTAGGAATCAAATACAATAAACCCGCTATTTTCTGCGTACTTACAGACAACAATATGCAGCAGGCTATCGATCGATCGGGTGGAAAACATGGAAACAAAGGTATAGAAGCAGCTGTTGCATGTCTAAAAATGATTGATTTAAAGAATAAATTAAAATAACGAGACGGTGACACTTATCAAATCCATTTCAGGTATACGAGGAACGATTGGCGGGAAAGCAGGCGAAGGCCTTTCTCCGATCGATATTGTTAAATTCAGCGCTGCCTACGGAAGCTGGCTTCAGGAAGAAAATAATGCCAAAAAATTAACGCTGGTCATCGGAAGAGATGCCCGAATTTCTGGACCTGTCGTCAGTGACATCGTCATTGGAACGCTGCGCAGCCAGGGGATTAACGTGATTGATTTGGGGCTTTCCACAACGCCGACTGTTGAGCTCGCCGTTACGATGGAAAAAGCGCACGGCGGAATTATTCTTACAGCCAGCCATAATCCTAAACAGTGGAACGCCTTAAAACTCCTCAACGAAAAAGGAGAATTTATCAGTCAGGAAGACGGAAAGAACGTATTGGAACTCGCCGCAAATGAAGCGTTCGAATTTGCTGAAGTGGACGATTTGGGTAAAGTTACCCACAACGATTCTTATTTTGAAAAACATGTTGAAACCGTCCTCGACTTGCCTTACGTCGACTGCGAAGCCATTAAAAAGGCGAATTTCAGCATCGTAGTGGACGCTGTTAATTCTACCGGTGGAATCGCTG
>CAJXMN010000111.1 GCA_913056215.1 uncultured Flavobacteriales bacterium
TGTAAACGGAGAGCCGAACGGAGCATACCTCAAATTTCACCCAAATGGCATTGTTAAAGAAACTGGAAATGTGCGTAATGGTAATTATTATGGCCAAATGAAGCGTTTTGATGTTAGTGGAACGCTCCGATACAAAGCGAAATATAACAATAAAGGTAAAGAAGAGGACACTGTTTATTATTATCATCCCACAGGTCAACCCGAGTTTATCTATTATGCGAATAATGGAGAACGTCAAGGAGAAGCACTTCGGTATACAAAATTTGGAGCGCTAAAAACAATTATTTGGTATGATAATAATGGACAAATTCGAAAGCAATTCTCAATAGATGCAGAGGAGTGCGGTCAGGATTATCATACCGCCATTAGTCGATTAGTCTGCCTTGATTTGCAAAGAGAAAACAAGCACTCGCAGTTGGAAGAAAAACTAATTAAGAATGATGCGGGTGAAGTGATCATGGATGGGGTTATAAAAAACGGAGAACTCTATGATGGGAAGCGATACATTTACAACGAAGACGGTGTTCTTCAGCGTATAATAAATTATTCAAATGGCGCAATTCGCGCTGAAGAGTCCATGTAAATGTTTCAAACCCCATCTGGTATAGGAGGTACGGAAGTGCCTCCTTTTTTTTTTACGTAAAACTACTTATTCTTAACTAAGCAAAGTACCTAATATGTTTTTCACACCTGCAATGAAAATAGTACTTAGAAGCGCGTATACTGAATTGCTCAATTCACTTTATCATCAGTAAAATAGGGAGGCTTAGCGGTTGAACTGGTCTACATTTGAACCAGAAACAATCGTTATGAACAAAGGAATTACAACATTGATCGCACTATTGGTTACACTCATCACATTGAGTCAGGAAAAGACGTTTTGGGTAACCGTTCAACAGCAAGATGCTTTAAAGACGTTGCAAAGACAATATCCACAAGCAACAATCAAAAAAGCAGTTCCAGCAAGTAAAAAAGCAGACCTTCAGAAGGTTTACGCTATTACTGCTAATAATATTACAGCTGTGTTTGCCAAAGTTGATCGTATGGTTAATTTAGATAATCCTGTAATGATTGAACCATTCGAACTCCTTTATTCAACGAATGATTTTTCAACTGAATTTTCAAACGACTATGCGTTGACAAACATTAACGCAAAAGCTGCTTGGGATATCACGAAAGGAACGCCAGCGGTACGCATTGGAATACTTGACACGTATTTTGACACACTACACGAAGATCTTCAATCCAAAATAGCGAGCATCCATGCCACACCCAATAATAACATGAATCACGGAACAGCTGTTGCAATTAATGCTGCGGGAGATACAGACAATGGAGTTGGTAAAAGTGCTATTGGATTCAATAGTTCTCTGTCGCTTTACTCTATGAATTACAACGCTATGCTATCAGCTACTTATGCGGGTATCCGTGTCATTAATGTTTCCTGGGCTTCTGGATGTTCTTACAACGCGTACTACCAATCTATTATCGATGAAGTGGTGGAAAACGGAACTGCGATCATTGCCGCAGCAGGAAATGGAGGTACTTGCGGTGGTCCAACACATTTAGTGTATCCTGCTGCTTTTAATAATGTTGTCGCAGTTTCAAGTGTAAATGCAAACGATAATCACGAAGCCGTCCAGAATGATCCTTCCAGTACACATCAACATAACAGCTCCGTTGATTTGGTAGCTCCTGGATACAACATGCCTTTAGCTATAGGGAACAACCAATACGTTCTTGGAAGTGGCACTTCATTTGCTGCTCCACTTGTTTCTGGTACAGTCGGTCTTATGTTGGATGTCAATCCTTGTCTTTCACCTGCAGCTATTGAGAACATACTATTAACTACTGCTGATGATGTCGACAGTGTGAATCCACAATACGCGGGTCAACTCGGTGCTGGACGATTAAATGCTGCTGCTGCTGTACAAATGGCTAAGAATACACACCCTATTCAACCCAATGTTCAAAAATTTGAAACGCTATGTAATAATAGTTTTCAGGGAATCTCAATATCACTGAATAATGGTAATATTAATACACACAGTATCCAGTGGTCGGATGGAAGTACAGCGTGGAATCGCTACAATTTACAAACAGGGAGTTATTCTTACACAATAAATGCACCGGATGGTTGTGCTTATAATGACACAGTTACATTCATTAAGCAAGGACCGGAATTTGATTATTCCAATAGTATATTGATTAATGATGCCACAGATCAATTAGAAGATTTAAATAATGATGGTGTTATCAAGATTAAAGGTGTTGTTGTTATCGAATCTGGGGTTGATTTTAAATTGGAAAACCAAACATTGAAATTTACTCCAAATGCTGATTTACAACGGTCTGACTATCCTGCTTCAGGAATCGTTGTAACACAGGATGCAACTTTAGAACTGAATAACGTAATCATTGATAAAGTTGAAGCTTGCGGTTTTTCAGAATGGGGTGGAATAGAGGTAGTTTCAAATTTTAAAAATCAGTCAGGTCAATTGTACATGGAAAATTCATTGATTAAAAATGCAAAAATAGGTGTCGCTAATATCCACAAAGCTGCCCTTAACCAACAATCATCTTTTGGGGGAAACATTCATGTTCAGTCTACTGATTTTATCAATAATAAAACAGGGATTTATATCCAGGGTTACCGGGCGCATCAAATCAATCATGTAATATCAAATAACTTATTTACTTATAACCGTCCCATTAATAATGTGCAACACATTGAAATAACAAATGCCATGGCTATCATCGAAAAAAATGTTTTCGAAGGAAATACAACAATGAACATAGCTAATAATGGAATAGGTATCAGCGCTTTGAATTCATTTTGGAAAACTTCGAGCAAAAAGCCTCAGGATGTGATTCAGTACAATAATGAATTTTACAACCTATCCGTTGGTATAGCTATGGAAGGTATGTTAGTCAAGTCAATGCAAATCGATAAAAACTATTTCTTCAAGAATCAGGTGGGAGTTGCAATACAATCAACAGAAGACGTTGCTATCACTAACTCTGTTTTTAATTTAACTGGTGGAACGTACGCTTCAACCTCAATTGGTATTGATCAAAACGAAAATGAATCGATCACCATTAAAGACAATACGTTTATGAGTGAGTCAACAGAATTGTTTAATGTCGGTATCCGTGCGAAAAGTGGTGACGCTAAAGCCATGGTTATTAAGCGTAATACATTTGGAGGAAGTATCGGAAACGGTATTCTTTTCACTGGAGCGAATCACATAGATGAATTTGCATGTAATGATTTTTCACTTGAAGGAAACGCGGATGTTGCTTTGAGCGATAATCAAGAGACATACGCAGCACTTTCTATTGAGAAGAGCCTTTTATTGAACAAGTTTTCCGCGTGTGAAAACGTGAGTACGAACATAGAAGCAAATGAACTGGCTGGAGTTTGGAATTATACCGATGCTAATGACTTTACACCTCAATGCGTATCAGGAAACGTACAGGTAATGAATCAAAACATGGTAGTTGATCGGGAAGAAGCGTGTAAAGATCGTGAAGAGCGTGGAGAAATGATCAATATTCAAAATGAAGAAATAGCTGATTTGAATACAGAGGACGAAGCAGATGTAAACATTTATCCGAATCCAAGCAACGGTAGATTTCAAATTGCTTTACCAACAAACTATGCTGATAAAATAACGATCTCATCAATGAATGGTCAATTGATTAGTGAGCGCATAGTACAATCTATGATGAACTTTCAGCCTTGGGATTTAGCAAAAGGGGTTTACGTAGTAGCTTTCATCAAAAGTGGAGAACAAGTTGATCAGCGTCGCGTGGTTGTTCAATAACTCAACCTTCAATCGTATCACTTGACATCGTGCACTTTAAGTTGATATTTTACAATTGAATTGGCAGGAATGAGTTCTGTTTTCTTTTTGCCATAAGCGAGGTGAGGTGGAATAATCAGTTCTATTTCACCACCTTCCTTGAGTAACATGAGTCCATCCTGCCACCCAGCGATCAGTTCACGCACATGAAAGGTAATAGGGTCTTGGGGATGAATCGTTTGAAACACATTACCGTTTAGAAATGAACCACGGTAAGAAAATGTCACGCGATCATTAAAGCGAATTTTCCGACCTCCATTTCCTTCATCTAAAATACGATAGTAAAGACCATGCTCCATACGTTGCATCGAAATGTTCAACGTATCTAAGTGCAACTGAATTTTAGTATCGAATGCTTCCTTTTCATGTTCTGAGTAGGAGGAACAGCTCGTGAAAATCAGTAAAAGCAACAAAAAGTAACCGAATATTTTCATAACTCTACTGGTGTTAATCGTAACCCTTGCTCTCGTAATAATTCGACCAAACCATTTTCGCCTCCGAGGTGAGCAGCACCTACGGCAATAAAGAGTTGATTACTTCCATGCATGAACTCAATTAGTTGAGGAATCCATTTTTGATTTCTGTTGATAATAAAATCATCTTCAAAAGAAGGCCCCCCTAATTCTGATTGACTTGTGAACTCGTAAAGCTTGTCAATATCTTGCGACAAATACATATCAATCAATTGATCCATTTGATTATTCCCGCTGGTGTCAGCCATCGCATCCATCACCATCTGAACTTGTTCTTCCATGGATAGTCGATCAAAAATCGCTACTTGCTCTTCAATCGTTTCAAGACCTAAGACGGGGATTTCGTTTTGTTTGGCAATCGTTGAAATAGTCATTTCGTAACTGGCCGGTGATTCACCAAAAGCCTCCTTGGTTAACATTTGCATGATGACCATTGGTTTCATTTTACCAAACATTGCGCGCATTTGCTCTTCAGTATATCCGAGTTTTTCCTTACTATAATTGAATAGTGAATCGCGCTGTGCTTTTGAGAAATAGTCGAAAACATTACCACTATCGAGCATCATGAATTTTACAGCTTTCATTTGTTCTTCAAGACCACCGATCTCCATTACTAATTGATCACTGTGAGTCACTAAACTGTCGAGTGTATCGGGAAAAAAGAATTTTTCCCGTGGAATGAGGTGCATCGTTCCGAAAAGGTAACTCGTCGTCTCCATCGTGTCTGATTCTATTTTCCACAATAACGATGTCTTTTCAGAAGAACTGATGTTTTGGGCGTTGCTGTTCCACGAGAGCATCAAAAAAAGTAGAACCGTGTTGAGTAGTAATTTATTCTTCATAATTTATGTGTTATTTCAGCTAAATAGCTTTCTTCTTCTGTATAAACAATTTTTAGTGACAAATTCATTGTTGCGACGGTTTCTTCAAGTGTTCCCGCATCCAAATATAACCAGTTGAACCATTCGGTCTGATGTTCGTGATAGGTCATTCGAAATCGAAATTCACCAAAATAAGAACTGTTCAGATCGATCCACATACCACCTTCTTCTTCTTCATAGAAATAGCTGACGTCTGTACTGTCAAAAAGTAATTTACCTCCTGGTTTCAATAAAGACATCAGGTGATCAATAAAGGAAGGTAACTGTTTCAGTGTTCCTGCAATTCCAATTCCATTCATAAGCAAAAGAATGGTATCATACCGCTCATTACTGAGATCGTTGACATCGATCCACCGATGATCTAAACCTGGAAATCTATTATTCAGGAAACGGATAGCTCCCATACTTGTATCTATCGCTGTTACGTCGTATCCGCGAGCTCTGAGAATGCGCGTGTGCGCTCCCGCGCCAGCACCGACATCCAATACTTTGCCCTGAACCCTATCCAACGCCACGCGTTCTTGTTCTGGCATGAGCTCCAGACGGCGAAAAAAGTATGGTACGGGAATAACATCATTTTCCATTAGATCGGACTCCACCTTAATATTCGCATCTCGGCCATTTTTAGCATATGCGAGAATAGCCTGACCTAAAGGATCATTTTTACTCATAGCTAAATATCCAAATCATCAATATTCTCAAAACCGTCTCCCATTAGGTCATCATCATAATTATCCATGTCAAAATCCTTAAGACTTTCATCTACCTCAGTCTTAAATTTCATGTTTTCAAGTGCTTCTCCCGGATTCTTTTTCATGTGCTCAGGAATTTCACCAACACTCATCAATAATTGGGCATTATCCACATCTTCATCCATTATTTCTTGAAGTTCGATGAGGAAAATCCACATACTGATGAAATCGTGTACGAGAATAAACCGTTGTTTGGGAGATTGAATTTTTTCACGCAGCATGGCATCGGCCATTTCCTGAGGAGCTTCACTATCTTCATTGCCAAAAGACATGTCCATCAAACAGAGCTCTTCGCCTTTGTTCCATTCAGAATCACTTACAAAAAATGAGGCCATTTGATCATTCTCAAAACCAAACGCATCTAAAACGGCTACGTAGAACTGCTCAAAATTGAGATCATCATTGATCGCAATATCGCGAAAGACTTCGTCCTTTTCTACACTATCCAGTAAAACTCTAAATTTCAGTCCTGGCATAAATCACTTTTTACATTTTAACAACTGTAGAAGTTAATAGTTTTTTTGAGGTTTTAATCCCAATTTGTTACCAATTTCCAACATTAATTGAAAAGCTGCATTGTATTCATTGGGAATATTACCGTCTAATATTGCTTCTTTAATTGATTGCTTTATAACACCTATTTCATTGCACGGACCAATAGCGTATGTGTCCATGATGACCTTACCGTTAATTGGAGGCTGGAAATTACGAACATGATCCTTTTCTTCAACTTCTTTTAGCTTTTGTTCTACGACTTTGAAATTGTTTCGATATTTTTTGACTTTAAATTCATTTTTCGATGTAATATCTGCATTACAGAGTTTCATCAAGTCATCGATATCATCTCCGGATTCATTCAGTAAACGGCGTACAGCAGAATCTGTAACGTTTCCTTTCACTAAAGCAATAGGGCGCAAATGGAGACGTACCAGTTTCTTAACATATTTCATTTTTTGATCGAGCGGAAGTTTCAGCCTTCTAAAAATTTTGGGTACGTATTTTGCTCCAAGATCTTCATGACCATGGAAGGTCCAGCCACTCTTAGGGTGAAAACGTTTGGTCTGCGGTTTAGCGATATCGTGTAAAATTGCACTCCAGCGCAACCATAAATCATCCGTTACTTCAGATATGTTATCGAGTACTTCCAATGTATGGTAAAAATTGTCTTTATGCGATTTACCATTTTTAACTTCCACACCCTTTAATCTGACCATTTCTGGAAAGAACTGATGGAGTAGGTGAGTAGAATACAATAGTTTGAATCCTCTTGAAGGTGTTTTACTCAGAATTATTTTATGTAATTCATCCATGATCCGCTCAACAGAAACTATTTTTAGTCGTTCTGCATTTTCCTTTATAGCAACTAAACTTTCTTTTTGAATTGTGAAGTCCAACTGTGTGGCAAATCGAATTGCTCGCATCATTCGAAGTGGATCGTCAGAGTAAGTTCTTCCTGGCTCCAGGGGAGTACGTATAACTTCCTTTTCTAAATCAACCTGACCTTCAAATGGATCGATTAAGTTTCCAAACGCCTCTGCTCTAAGATCCAAAGCTAGTGCATTGATCGTGAAATCTCGTCGTAATTGATCATCCTGAAGTGTTCCGTCTTCCACAATAGGTTTCCGAGAATTTCGATCGTAGGATTCCTTGCGCGCACCAACAAACTCTACATCTAAATCTTTATACCGAAAATGAGCAGTCCCAAATGATTTGAACGTAGAAACTTTTTTAACGCGTAATCGTTCAGCAACTTTTTCAGCAAGGGCTAAACCGCTTCCTACCACAACAATATCAATATCTTTGGAAGGACGCTCTAAGAGTAAATCCCTCACGTATCCACCAATAACGTAGGCCTCTAGTTTTTCTGCTGATATAATGTCGCGCGTCACCTTGAAAACGGGATGCTTCAGCTGTTCTGAATAATTTTTCATCATTTCAGTTGCAAATATACGAGTACTTTCGATAATTGTAAATTTTCTTAGCGTTGTTACCGGATTCTTTATAGTGAAAATAGGGACATAAGACACAAATTTGGAAAATGCGATCAGCGTAGAGCATATCTATTCATTTTTCATCCAACCATAAACGGGTCGGTACGAAAAATTGGAATAATGCAACACGGGACTTTTCTCTTTTGTAATTCCAGAGTACATAATGACAAATTTCCAGGAGTTATCCGTATACAACGTTTTATAGAGTGATCCCTCCTCGTACGAAATAATTGTATTCTTATGAGAACGCGCCAAAAAGGCATTTTTATCGACAATTTTTGGTGACCAGTAAAGCATTGTTTTTTCCTCTAATTGTTCATATGATGCTGGGTAATTGACGCTATCTGGAAAAAAGGGACCGACCATATCTCCTTCATCACGACCAACAAAAAAACGGTTATGCGTTCGAATTTGTTGCTCCAATAGGCGAAGTGTAATAATATGGTGACTTGCACTTTTACAACAAGGGTATTTATGAACAAAGACTACATGCTCCGATGTGAATGGGTGCTCTTTAAAAGCCAATAAACTACCCACCGAAACGAATAGCTCTTTTTCTTTCTCTAGATCATAGATATAGACATACTCTCGTTCATCAGAAAAATAACTAATGCCTGTGAAAAGTAGTAGCGGAGGCTGATTGGCTTTAAAATGTATGTAATTCCAATTCCCGTTAAATGCTTCCCAATACCTGGAAAATTTCCCATCAACTAAATCATGTCTGAGCACTCCTGCAGCGAATAATCGCTTTACATCAATTTTTAGTTCTGTAGAACTCGACAATATTTCTTCAAAATCGTCACGTCCGTCATTCACGAATACTTCGTGCGGAATATCAATCAGTTGCGGATCTTTTTGAGCTCTCGACACAAAGCTGCATGATAGAAGTAAACCAACTAGCAATAAATTTATAGTTCTCATGAGATAAACGATGAAAAAAAGGGAGCACAGCAACTGCACTCCCGTAGATTATAAGAATTAACTAAAAATTAGATTATTCCTCTTCTTCAGAGTCTTTTTTCTTTTTCTCTTTTTTGTCTTTTTTCTTTTCTGTTTTGGCGGGAATCGTTCCTTTTTCTTTTTCAATTTTTAAAACCGCTT
>CAJXMN010000112.1 GCA_913056215.1 uncultured Flavobacteriales bacterium
GTGGGCCCTACTGGATTCGAACCAGTGACCCCCTGCTTGTAAGGCAGGTGCTCTGAACCAACTGAGCTAAGAGCCCTTTTAAAAAAATGTTTAATCGAAAAACATTAGTCTAAATTTGCAGCGTTTATGCACCGTTGTGCGATCTGCGGGTGCAAATATAAGGTGTATTTTTAAACCTGCAAGCATTCTATTTAAAAAAAATTAAATAATTTCTTCTAACAGAAAAAAACTTCCGAAAACCACAATAATATCTTCTTTATTCACAACATGTTGAGCTGATTTAAGTGCGTCATGAGGGGTTTTAAAAAATTTCGACTTGAATTTGTTTTTGCGAGCCGCTGACTTCAATGTTATCAATTTCATGCTACGCTTGTTTTTAAAAATGGTGAAATACATTGACCAGTCATCAGGTATCAATTTCAAGAGTTGATCCAACTTTTTGTCATTAGACGCTCCATAAATCGCATGTACTTTTTTATCGTAGTAAACGTGTTCTATATCTTTGACCAATCGTTTGATTCCTTCTTCATTATGGGCGGCATCCAATACAACAACGGGATCATTTTGTAAGACTTGAAAACGCCCCGTAAATCCAGTGTTTTCCGTCAACTGACGGATGGCTCGCTCAAATCTAACGACATCAAATTGATATCCTTTTAAGGGCAATATTTTCAGTGCTTCGCGAGCCGTTGACTGGTTGAGTTCAAATGTCGTCGCACGCGATGGTTGATCTACGTAGATAAGCGGTGCATTTCGTTGTTCACTGACCTGATCAAAAACGGGGTCCGTTGCCCGGTGTTTCTCACCAATTACAACGGGAACACCTCGTTTAATAATACCTGCCTTTTCATATGCAATTTCAGAAAATGTTTCTCCAAGAATAGCTGTGTGGTCAAGCCCAATATTAGTAATCACACTCAAAAGAGGCGCAATGACGTTGGTGGCATCCAACCGTCCACCTAGTCCAGTTTCCACGACTACGATGTCACAAGATTTCGATTCAAAATACTTCAGCGCTAACACCCACGAAATTTCGAAAAAAGAAGGTGCAATTTGGAAATCCTTTTGCTGAACAACATCAATGAAATCACAGACCGTCTGATGATCGATCATTTGTCCGTTGACGCGTATTCGTTCTCTGAAATCACTTAAATGAGGTGAAGTAAACAACCCCGTTTTGAAACCCGATTCCTTGAGATCACTAGCCATAATAGAGGCTGTAGTTCCTTTTCCATTCGTTCCAGCAACATGAATGAAACGCATGGTATTCAGGTTAATATCGAACTTCTGGATTAATTGACGTGTATTGTCCAGCGTTGGCTTATAGGCTTTTTCTCCGACCTTCTGGAAAGCAGGGTATTGTTGAAACAACCAGTCTAACCGCTGTTTATATCGTTCGTCTGAACAGTTCATTATCCTCCTGGTTGTACCTCTACGGTGTAATACGCCGTCTCATTACGTGCTCCGGGCTTTTCCTTGAACTTCACCTCTTCTTTCACAAGTTGGATTACCTCTTCAATTAACCGTTGATTGCTAGTCGTCGTATTATCACGAATACTAGAGGCAGCTACTACTTGGCCTCTAGAGTCGACTGTCAGTTTCAACGCAATTTGACAAACTTGATCATTTGGCGTACTCGGGTTCGTGCGAAGATTAGTGAGACGAACACGATCACCAGCTGCACCCGTACCAGGGTCGCCATTGCCTGTCCCAGGGCCATCATCACTTCCAAATCCTGTTCCATTACCACTCGTTCCCTGTCCTCCACTACCGTCCCCAGAAAAAGGGTTGGACTGCGATTCAGTTTCAGAAGTAACATCAGATTCACTATCACCTTGTCCAGTCTGTGTTTCAACTGGTGATTCATCTTGAACAGGCTGTTCTTCGGGATCTTGCTGATTCTCCTCTGTTGGGTTGGTGTTTTCGCTCGGAGCGCCTCCCCCTCCATTATCGACCTCAAAGTTTTCTATCCCATTTTGAGTCATCGTAATCGGAATGGACTCGGTTACTTTAGGTGGGTCTGGTTCCTGATACTTAACAAAAAAAAGTAAAAACAGCACGACGAAAAGGAATACTATCGATGCGACAATTCCTCTACGATTATCCGATTTTCGAACAACAGGTACGTGTGCCATAATTTAAACTATTCATTAATCATAAGCTAAAACGGGATTCCATCGGCGTTTTTTAGCCAGTGCCAAAACCTGAAAAACAGCTTCATAGCTAGCTTTTCGAGCTCCAGCAATTTTAATTTTCTTTTCAGGTGTTTTTTCTACTTCTTGTATTAAAAAATCGCGCATTTGATCATATGCTGCTCCCTCACTTTTTACACTGAATGGATTTTGCACACTACTCACATCACTTAACATCACTTGATAAAGATCATCTTCCGTAATGACTACCGTGGTAGTAGTATTTTCCATGGAGCTCTCCAACTTCTCAGTGGGCTGGGGCAATTCAACTGGCGTATTTTTCTCAGCCATTGTACTCATGATGATAAAAAACACCAATAACAAGAACACAAGATCTGTCATTGAAGCCATTCCGCCTTCAACTTTTACTTTATTTTGAGAGCCAAAATTCATTCATTTATTACTTTGAAGGTTTGTGAAGAATATCCATAAATTCCATGGCATCGTTTTCCATGCGATAAACTACCTTTGATATTTTTGAAACCAGAAAGTTGTAACCCATATAAGCAATAATACCTACAATTAATCCTGCAACCGTGGTGATCATTGCCGTCATAATCCCTGGTGCAATGGTTCCGAGATCCAGCGAATCCAACTTTTTCATTTCATGGAAGACGCTGACCATTCCGATAGTCGTTCCTAAGAAACCAATCATGGGCGCTACACCCGCTGCGGTAGCCAGAAAGCTTAATCGTTGTTCGAGTCTAGAAATTTCAAGTTTACCCGTGTTATCAATTGCCGAAGCAACGACGTCAACTGGTTTACCTAAACGATCAATTCCTTTCTCCAGCATTCTCGCAGAAGGTGAGTCCGTTTGAATACAAAGCGCTTTCGCTTCTTCCACCTTGCTATCAGACAAGTAGTCTTTTATTCGAGAAAGGAAATCTGGTGATTTTTTAGAAGCACGTCGCAAAGCCAATAAGCGTTCAACAAAAACGTATACAGCATATATGGACATCCCTGCCAACAGGATTAGAATAATTTTTCCCATTACTCCATCTGCGGCATCGGCCACTGCCTGCCACATAGCTACTTCTTGATAATCTTCACTCATTCCTGTCTCCAGTGAATCCTGAGCGACTTGTAATAATAACGAACCTTTCATACCGGTATTAACGAATTTAATTAATAATTGTTACATCATTGAGCGAATATTAGCATATCCATAAGCAAGTATACTCCTCCACCTGCAAGATAACCTAAAAGTGCCAGCCAAGAAATATTTTTGAGGTACCAGAAAAAGGAAATGCGTTCCATTCCCATAGCAACAACTCCAGATGCAGAACCAATGATAAGCATAGAACCTCCTGTTCCAGCTGCGTATGCAATAAAATGCCATATATGGTGATCCGTTCCTTCATGGAACATTCCCATACTAGCGGCAACAAGTGGCACGTTATCAATCACCGCAGACCCTACGCCGAGTAACATCACGAAGACATCATTATGCATACTTTCTTGAACGGATTGTCCAAAATTAAAAACGAGCCCTAATGATTCAAGCGCCGCCACCGTCATCAAAATTCCTAGGAAAAATAATATAGAAGGCATTTCAATTTTTGTCAATGCGCGAAAAGTAGGACTTTCATGATGTCCGTGGGGTTCAGGTGATACATAATCCTGTGCTTTATCTTTTTTGACCACACCGATAAATGACATTTTAAATTGTCTAACGCTGATCACCTCAGCAAATAGAGCTACTACTCCCAAAGAAAGCATCATACCAACATAAGGTGGCAAGTGCGTCACCGTCTTAAATAAGGGAACAAAAACAATCATTCCCAAACCGAGGTAGAGCATGAGAGAAGCTTTTGAGTTTTCTTGAATTTGCTCTTCAGAATGAGTAAAAGTACCGCGGAAAGGCTTTAAAAAGCTCGCAATAAAAGTAGGAACAAGCATACATACGAGTGAGGGCAAAATTAAGTACTCGAATAAGTAGATTGCCGTTACTTTATCCCCCATCCATAGCATAGTTGTGGTAACGTCACCTATAGGTGACCAGGCTCCTCCAGCATTCGCTGCTATTACAATTATACCAGCAAACCAAATACGGTCTTTCGAATCGTCAAGGATTTTTCTTAAAATTGTGATTAAAACGATCGTGGCTGTAAGATTATCAATGATTGCAGATAAAATGAAAGCCATAATGGAAACGATCCACAATAGTGTTTTTTTCTTATTTGTTCGTATAAAACCTTTAATGGTTGAGAACCCATGAAAGTGATCGACAATTTCAACAATTGTCATGGCACCAATTAAGAAAATTAATATCTCACAGGTTTTTCCAAAGTGGTGTAGTAATGTCTCCTCCATCAAAGCACCTTTCTCGTCGGATCCAACCCCCGAGATATCCATGATTTCATGATTTGCAGAATCAAACCATGAGGTGAAATCTGGCAAACCAAAAGCTATCCCCGCCCATGCTAGTGCCATCATTAATAAAGAAGGTACAAGTTTATCTACTTTTAAACTGTGTTCTAACGTAATAGCCAGATACCCTAAAACGAATACAAAAACAATAAAGAGTTCCATAGTAATAGCATGTAATGTGTTAAATTAATTGTTTCAAGGCAATTTCGAAGGCTGCTTTTGCAATACCCACTTTTTGGGGATTCTTTTGATGTGTTTTTTCTAGCGCTACCTTAATAACATCAGAAGTATCTTCAAAAATATCTTCATCTGTCAGTTCTTTAAGGTCCTCAGACATTAAAAAAGCAAAGACACGTGCCATTCCGCAGTTAGATATAAAGTCAGGAATGACCGCAATGTGATCATCTACATAATTAGCAATTGAACCAAAAAAGATTTCGGGATCTGCAAAAGGAACATTAGCTCCCGCCGATACAACTTCTACCCCCGACTTAATCATTCGTGTAGCTTGATCTTGTGTAATTAAACGAGATGCAGCACAGGGCGCAAAAATATCGGCAGAAACATCCCATATTTTATCATTAACTTCATCAAAAGTCAACATATCCGGAGCACTTAATTCATTCCCATTTTTATCAAGGAAAAGTTCTCGTACCTCTTCGAAAGTGAAACCGTTTTCGTTGATGAGTCCTCCAGCGCGGTCAATAATCCCTACAATTTTAGCTCCGCTTTGTGCTAGATAATAAGCAGCAGAAGAACCTACGTTCCCCCACCCCTGGATGATCACCTTTTTATTTTGAACGCCTCCACTCCAGAGCTTATAATAGTGCTCAATCGATTGTGCAACACCATAACCAGTAATCATATCAGCAATGACATATTTACGGTTCATACTCGGTGTATATTTTTCATCTTCTATAACTTTTAATACTCCATGTCGCAATTGGCCAATTCGGTGAATTTTTTGTGCTTCTCTAGGCTGAAAATGACCATTAAAAACTCCTTCCTGAGGATGCCACACGCCACAATCTTCTGTATAAGGAATAACTTCGTGAATTTCATCCACATTCATATCCCCGCCTGTACCATAATAATGTTTTAACAAGGGGGTTACCGCAGCATACCACCTTCTTAAGACACCTTCTTTCCGAGGATCTTTCGGATCAAAATTAATTCCAGATTTTGCGCCACCAATGGGTGGACCTGCAACGGTGAACTTCACCTCCATTGTTTTGGCTAACGATTCTACTTCGCGTTTATCTAATCCTTTTCGCATACGCGTTCCGCCGCCAGCAGCACCTCCTCGCAGGGAATTAATAACCACCCAGCCTTCGGCATCTGTTTCAGGATCACTCCATTCAAAGACAATTTCTGGTTGCTTATTTTCAAACTTAGCCAATAATTCCTTCATAATATTATTTTAAGAACTGAGCAAAAGTAAAAAAGATTTCTAATCAAAGGAGCCGCGCTCCATTAAAATTCAAGGACGCGTAATAATTCCCGAACTACTATCGGCTTTTGCCCCTGTCACAGTCGACAATACATTTGTTTTACCAAGTACCCGCAAGAACCCTAAATAAGCAAAAGCGATAGCCTCTTTATAATCAACAATTTCAGTTTTGGGGAGGATCACTTGACCTCGATATTTTTCCTCAATCAATTGAATTAAAAAGTCATTGTGCGCCCCTCCTCCCGTAATAAAAACCGCATCTATACCATTTCGATGCAGGTTGAATGTGATCTGTTCAGCACAGTGATGATAGTATGTAGTCAACGCATATTTGCTTTTCAATAACGGAATGATATTTCGCTGAACCCATTCCCAACCTAATGATTTAGGTCCATCCTGCTCGTAATAATCCAAGTTATTGAGAATATCCAACAGCCTCCGATCAACTGTCCCTTCCCTTCCTTTATCACCATTTTTATCAAAAGGCAAACCAAACTGTTGCATCACAAGATGGTTGATAACAATATTGACAGGACAAACATCATATGACTTCATTTCATTACCTTGGATCGATGAAAGGTTAGAAAACCCACCCAAATTTAAAAAACCTTCAGCGGCACCAAAAAAAAGATCACGATCAGCAATAGGGACGAGAGGAGCTCCATTTCCGCCCAATGCCACGTCTCGGGAACGAAAATCAGTAACCGTTGTGATACCGGTATCAATAGCAAGGTGCGGAAGGTTTCCAATCTGAAGCGTCAACCGTTTATCAGGTTGATGAAAAATGGTTTGACCGTGACTCGCGAGTCCATCAAAATCGCTAGCTAAAAGCTGAAACTTTTTGAGGTAATCCCTCACGGATAAGGCATAAAACTCACATAACTCCAAACTCAACAAAGCTAATTCTTCGCCACCAGCATGAACGGCCTCCTTCAATGCTTTTCGCATTTGTTCGGAATAATCGTAATAAGCCGTGCCATTCAACTGGAAAGATACGGTTTCGTCTTTATCATTGACTAAAAAAGTGACGTCCGCCACATCAAGACCATCCAGTGATGTTCCTGACATAAGTCCTATCCATCGCAATTTTTTCATTTGAGTCTTGCCTTGAATCAACCTTATAACCAACAATTCGTTTCCTCCAAAAATTTGAAATAACGCATCAGTCCCTAACCACTAAAATGTTGGTCAATTTCAGGTCATATTTAAAATAATACTACTAAATTTACGTCCTCAATTATACAGAAATAATTGCTTCGTGACAATCTACGACAATTATTATGTGAAGAATCAGCTATAAAATACAGTATTCTTGCTAAATTTGCCTATCGAAAAGAATAAATTATTGATAACAAAACAGAAGTAATTATATGAATTTTCAATTATCAGAAGAACACCAGGCCGTGCGGGATGCGGCAAGAGACTTCGCTCAAAACGTCTTGAAAGAAGGCGTTATTGAGCGGGATAATGAACAACGATTTCCGAAAGACGAAATTCAGCAGTTAGCTGAACTAGGATTTATGGGAATGATGGTTGATCCTAAATATGGTGGTGGTGGAATGGATACGTTATCCTACGTACTTGCCATGGAAGAGATCTCAAAGGTGGACGCTTCGGTATCCGTTTGTATGAGCGTAAACAACTCACTCGTTTGCTGGGGACTTGAAACATATGGTTCGGAAGAGCAAAAAGAAAAATATTTAAAGCCACTTGCTACTGGTGAAAAAATTGGAGCATTTTGTCTGTCGGAGCCTGAAGCGGGATCTGATGCTACTTCACAAAAGACAACAGCTATTGATCAAGGTGATCACTATTTATTAAACGGAACAAAAAACTGGATCACAAATGGTTCTTCTGCTTCTGTTTACTTAGTTATTGCTCAAACTGACATAGAGAAAGGACATAAAGGAATCAATGCTTTCATCGTCGAAAAAGACATGGAAGGTTTCGTTGTTGGAGCAAAAGAAGATAAAATGGGTATTCGCGGCAGTGATACGCACACTTTGATGTTCAACGATGTGAAAGTACCCAAAGAGAACCGCATTGGTGAAGATGGATTTGGATTTAAATTTGCGATGAAAACACTTTCAGGTGGGCGCATCGGAATTGCTGCTCAAGCGCTTGGAATAGCTTCAGGTGGTTTAGAGCTCGCAGTAGCGTATTCTAAAGAGCGAAAAGCTTTTGGAAAAGAAATCATGAAACATCAAGCGATCGCTTTTAAAATTGCTGACATGGCGACTGCAATTGAAACAGCTCGTCTACTTGTTCACAAAGCTGCTTGGCAAAAAGACAATGGTGAAAATTATGATCAGTCTGGTGCAATGGCAAAATTATACGCTTCGAAAGTTGCTATGGAGCAAACAGTTGAGGCTGTGCAGATTCATGGTGGTTATGGATTCGTAAAAGAATATCATGTTGAACGTCTAATGAGAGATGCAAAGATTACTCAGATCTATGAAGGTACTTCTGAGGTTCAGAAGATTGTCATTTCAAGAAATGTACTGAACGCATAATAATCGATTATTTATTCAAAAGAGGCGATCTGTTTGATCGCCTTTTTTTGTTTAGATCAGGTAAGGTCTGAATGGAATAATCAAATTTAAATCATTCAATTTGAGACAAGTTTAGGTCGTGGACTCAAGGCTGGTTTTTTAAAATTCGGCGAATGCGCCACAACTCCATAACCCAAATATAAATCATAACGGGCAAAACCAGAAAACTCAACTTATTGTATTCGTCTGCAGCGTTGAAATCCAAATGAATGAGGTGATGAACACCGCGCGTTATTCCGCATCCATAACATTCCTGATCAAACAATAACGTTGAAACGCAAATCGATTGACCACCGTCAAAAAAATCAATCGGTAACAAAAGCAACACAACAGGAGCGATTAGCAGCAACCACAAATAAATTTT
>CAJXMN010000113.1 GCA_913056215.1 uncultured Flavobacteriales bacterium
TGCGGCTTGCAGCACGATTATGATATTGACGGTCATGTGCAGGTAATACGAATTCCGCGATTTGAAGATTTAACCGTTCAAAATGGGGCAAGTATAACCAGTCCCCCCTGGGATGGAGACACTGGAGGTGTTATTGCACTGGAAGTCAATGGCGAATTCACGTTGACGGGTACGGGACGCATCAATGCAGACACGCTTGGATTTCGGGGCGGTTCAACCGATAACGCATCGGCAACAGCTTCTTCAGAAGGAGGTTCGACTGGATTTTTAGGGTCCTATGAACCGATTGAAGGAGCTGAAAAGGGAGAAGGGATTTTTGGAACGTTCGCGGACGTAGACAATATTTACTCGCGCTATTGCCGTGGAGCAATTGCCAATGGTGGGGGAGGAGCTAATTATCACAATGCCGGTGGAGGAGGCGGTTCAAATGTAGGAACTGGAGATTACTATTATTACGGTGTTCCCGAACCCGGTCCCTCGAATAGTTACGTAACGGCGTGGAATTTAGAAGATCCCAACATGTTTTCGAATCCCAGTGCAGGAGGCGGACGTGGAGGTTATTCGCACGCGACAAGTAATAATGACCCGCTTGTCCTTGGTCCTGATGAAGCTGCCTGGTCTACAGATTACCGCAGAATTACTGGTGGTGCTGGTGGTCATCCGCTGAATTACGATTCCGAACGCATATTTATGGGCGGTGGCGGAGGAGCCGGCGACGATAACGATGATTACGGTGGCGATGGAGGTCGCGGCGGAGGAATTGTTATGCTTCAGGTCTATGGCGATATTTCGGGGAATGGATCGATTACGGCGGACGGAGCTAATGGCGGAGATGCAACGGGACCAACACCTGGGTTTTCCCAAAAATCTGGTGATGACGGCGCTGGAGGTGCCGGCGGTGGTGGAAGTATTTTTGTTCAAAACCTCGGTTCTTTTAATAGCAACATTAATTTATTGGCTCGCGGAGGCGATGGTGGAAATCAAAACCTGCAGCTTGGATTTACGGCATCTGATCAGGCCGATGGCCCCGGTGGTGGAGGTGGCGGTGGAATGATCGCGATCACGAGTGGTGCTCCGACGCAAGATGTGTCCGGAGGAAGTGCAGGAGAAACCAATTCTTCTTTCGTGTCAAACTTTCCTGTGAATGGTGCTACTGGCGGAGCTGATGGATTGTCAGGGCTTTCTAACGATATGTACGAACTCACAGCTGCAAACGATACAGTGTGTGGTGGAGGATCGATAACCTTAACAGCGAATATTAACGGATCGCTTCCCGGCGGAGTGTCAGTTGTTTGGTACGATGCGCTTTACGGCGGAAATCTGCTCAACACTGGATCTTCGTTTACAACGCCGAATTTAACTGCAACTACGACGTATTATGTAGGAACCTGTCCGGGAACGTATCGAGTTCCTGTTGAAGTTGTGGTTTCCCCAGCAATTAATATCTCAGGTACGCCGCCCTCTATTACTGATGAGACATGTGCAGGAAATGATGGTTCCATTACAGGACTTGTTGCTACTGGAGGATTTGGATCACTGACATTTGATTGGAACGGAACTGCCACACCTTCTGAGGATTTAACCAATGCTGTTGGTGGTAACTATACGCTTACTGTTACGGATCAGAATGGTTGTACGGAGACGAGTGGACCCTACACGATTTCTCCATCTCCAGGACCTTCCATCGACTTATCTGGATTAAATATACAGGATGAAAGTTGCTTGGCAAATGATGGGGCAATAACCGGTATCGTTGCTACTGGGTCGAATCTAACATTCGAATGGAATGGAACCACTTATCCTAATGAAGATATTACAGGTATTACAGCTGGTTCTTATACGCTGGTAGTGACGGATGATGCCTCGTGCACAACTACTGCAGGGCCATTTACAGTTTCTGCAGATACCGGGCCTGTTATTGATGAAACAAACATGACTATTGTAGACGAAACGTGTTCTGACGCCAATGGTGAAATCACGGGAATCACGGCGACGGGATCCAATTTAACGTTTGAATGGAATGGAAACAATGCGACGGATGAAGATACTGTCGGACTGGCTGGAGGGAGCTACACACTAACGGTAACGGATGACGTGGGATGTACGGCAACCTCAGGTCCTCACACAGTAAATGCTGTTCCCGAACCGACGATTGATGATTCCAACATCCAAATCCAGGATGAAGGCTGTGGTCAAGCGAATGGAAGTATCACGGGCATTGTGGCATCTGGAAATAACCTCTCCTTTTTGTGGAACGGCAACTCGCACCCTCAGGAAGACATCACCAACCTCCCCGCTGGAAACTATACGCTTGAAGTCGTTGATCAAAATGGTTGTTCTGTGACTGCCGGACCTTACACGATTACGAATGAACCTGGACCGACAATCAATACAAGTAGTGTTGTTGTGGTCGATGAAACGTGTAATGGAAGTGATGGCGGTGTTAATGGTATTAGTGTTAGTGGTACGGGTGGTTTTACTTACGAGTGGACCCCATCAGGAGCTACTACACTAGATCTAAGTGGTGTTCCAGCTGGTACTTATGCCTTGGAGGTGACCGATGGTAATAATTGTACTGAGGTGGCAGGACCTTTTACGATTGATTCTCTTGGCGGACCGATAATTAACGATAACGCTTTAGCTATTCAACCAGCAAACTGTCAAGGCGAAGGTGGAGAAATAACTGGATTATCAGCAAATGGTGGTGATTTAGACTTTAGCTGGAACGGAGTTAATAGTTCCAATGCTGATCTTATCGATATTGCGAGCGGTAATTATACGTTGACCGTGACGGACAGTAATGGTTGCACAGCGAATTATGGTCCTGTGACGGTGAATGGCCCCGTAGTACCAGTTGTAAATATTCTGACCAATGACGCTACAATCAATGCAGGAGGTAGCGTTTCGATTGATGCTTCTGTTCAACCAAATGATGCCTCATTGCTATGGACCCCTGCTGAAGGCGTAGACTGTTCAACATGTTTGGAGCCTACATTGACGCCTGATGAAAGTGGTTTTTATATACTCTCAGCAACGAGTACGGATGGATGTAAGGCAACAGATTCTATTTTTATTACTATTGAAGACCCTTGTGGTAAAGTGGAATTACCGAGCATGTTTTCACCGAACGGAGATGACGTCAATGATGAGCTATGCTTGCTGGGAGGCTGTATCGAAACTGTAACATTTCAGGTATACAACCGATGGGGAGAGAAGATTTTTGAAACGAATGATCCAACTGATTGTTGGAAAGGATATCACAGAGGTGAAATCGTTAATACAGGAACGTACGTATATAAATACAGTGGAACACGTAAAAATGGAGAATCATTTTCAGGAGCTGGAAACATAACAGTAGTGAAATGACATGAAAATTGAAAAGACAAATTATTATTGAACACAGAATCAATGATTCATAGTATTCACTAAAAAACTAAAAATAATTGTTCATTCCAGAAAATGTTGCGTATTTTTACTTAGAATGAAAGACTTCACATGGGAAAAAAGACCGAAATAAAATCTGATCTTGAAGGAATTTACAGGGATTTGCACAATGAAATGGCCGAGGAGAAAGGTTCGGTAGTTGTGCTTTCTCATTTTGGTGAATTTTCTCAAGATCTAGTGAACAGCCTTTCTGAGGGCGTTGAACAAATAATGAGAAC
Source organism: uncultured Flavobacteriales bacterium (assembly GCA_913056215.1). Lineage (GTDB taxonomy): Bacteria > Bacteroidota > Bacteroidia > Flavobacteriales_D > Crocinitomicaceae > Brumimicrobium. The sequence continues at coordinate 3,663 of CAJXMN010000113.1, forward strand.
GAACGATGTCAAGAAGCCCGTCATCAAAAGGATGTTTTCCATTATGATAGAAGGCCTCCAGAATATTCGTATACATGGTGCTAAGGATACTGAAGGAAAGCAGTTAGGTCATGTTATCGTGCTGGATCGAAAAGAGAATTATAGTATCTCTTTTGGAAATTTAATCGATAATAAAAAGAAAAACTTCATTGCGCAGCACTTGCAAAAGCTAAATGAAATGGATCCTGTTGAAGTGAAACAATATTATATGGAGGTATTGGGTAATGGGCTACTCTCTGAAAAAGGAGGAGCTGGACTAGGCTTCATTACGATGTGTCTGAAATCTAAATCTAAACTCAGACATCAATTTTTTGAGTGCTTCGACCACTATTCTTATTTTGAAGTAAGCATGGATCTCGCCTATACAAAGAAACGATAATTACCTCCTTTTACTCACGACTTTTTATTAACCACGGCAATTACAAGCCCCGATCACAAATCGAAAAATCTCATTTTTATAGGTATCATCAGCAGGTTCGTTTTTTAGTACCTCTTTTTCATTGAACGGAACACGTTGCATCAATACTATTGATTGGAATAGTCCAATTGTAGCTTCTACTAGTTGGATAAATCTATTCAGATGATTATTTTATTGATCAAGGATGTTGCATAAAAGTCTTTTATATGACATTATATACTAAATAGTTGTTAAATATTCTTATATATAGTTAAAATAAGTTCTTTTTGCAGAAAAAAATAAAGATATGATTAAAATTAATTTGACTTTACTATTATTAGTTATCTCGGCCTGTCTTGTTTTTGGCCAGACGACCATTCCCGATAATGCAACTGTTTCCGGAACTTGGGATCTGAACGGTAGTCCTTATATCATTGAGGGACGTGCATTTGTGAATGCGGGAGACAATCTCACAATTCAACCAGGTGTAGAAGTTCGTTTTGACGCGAGTTCTTCAAGTACTACTTCAACTTGGGATTTCAGTAACGCATTTGTCGGAGCGCTCAAGGTTGAGGGAACATTAGTTGCTGAGGGTAGTTTAACGGACAGTATTTTATTTACCAGAAATGGAACGAGTGGATATTGGGGAGCAGTAATTATCGATCAATCGGCAACTGCGAATTTCGAATTTTGTAGATTTGAATATGCCAAAGAATCCCGTAACGTACCAGGTATTACTGGTGTGATAGCTTTTAGAGGTGCACTTAGCTTTTATCAGAATGTAAATAGTTGTAGCATTTCAAATTCAATTTTCAGCAAAAATAGAAAAGATGGTATCTATGCAAGTGACATTCCCAGTAATAATTTGCTCATAGAGAACAATTTGGTTCATTCCAATGGAGCCAATGGAATTGCTGTTTCTTCTTCTACTTTATTGATTCGAAATAATGAGTTATATAATAATGCAACAAACACAACGGGTTTTGTAGCAGCGATTAAAGTGAGTTCCTCTGAAGCGTATGTGGTAAGTAATCTCCTTTATGACAATAATCAGTTCGGGTGCTATATTACTTCTTCTTCGACTTTAGTAACGCATGTTGTTAATAACACCATCTACAATAGCTCTCAAGGTCTCCGTATTAATAACGACGCTGAGATTGAACTACTCAATAACATTATCTATTCAAATGGATTGAATTTTGCCGTTTCTGGAGCGAACGGAACAATCAATGCGCGAAACAATCTCACGGACGAAACAACGTTACCTGCAAATTTGACAGATTTGGGAGGTAATATTGTAGATGCTAACCCAGACTTCATTGATGCGAGTACAAATAATTTCCAGCTAGAGTCATCTTCTTCTTGTATTGATAATGGATATAGCGATACTTCAAACTTATATCTCTTACCGCTGGATTTATTAGGTAATAATCGCGTAGATAATAATGTGATTGATATAGGTGCGCTGGAATATCAATCACCAGTGATGTATAATGTGGTCACTTCAGCAAACCCTTCAAATGGTGGTGCTACTACTGGTGATGGAAGCTATGTGGAGAATGCATCTGTGACCGTCGAAGCAATTGCCAACCCTGGTTACAGCTTTGTAAATTGGACGGAAAATGGTACCGTTGTAAGTACTAGTAACCAGTATGTTTTTAACATCACTTCAAATCGCGATTTAACAGCGAATTTTGAAGCGATAACTTATGATGTTACTATCTCAGAAGATCCTGTCAATGGAGGTACGACATCTGGAGCAGGTACTTTTCAAGAAGGTGATGGTGTAACCATAGCTGCAACGGCAGAAACAGGTTATACTTTTGTCAACTGGACAGAAAATGGTACTGAAGTGAGCACTAATGCCACATACACATTCAATATTCAATCCGATCGTGAATTTGTCGCGAATTTTCAACCTGTTACTTCGCTTCAGGAGGAAGCGTTGGAAGCAATAAAGATGTATCCGAATCCAACTTCAACTGTTTTACGTATCAAATCAAACCATGATTGGTCCAACCTTGTGATACGGAAGATGAATGGACAAGTTGTTCAAAAAGGATCTTATCAGGAACTCATAGATGTTTCAAAATTGAGCAAAGGCACTTATTTCATAGAACTTTACGATGGGCAAACTGTTCATCGTCTGCAGTTTGTTAAGATGAACAAATAAATTTGTACATAGATAGAATCTCAAAAAGCGCTGTGGAGCATCCCCAGCGCTTTTTTTATGACTCCAGAATAAATTTTCCACAAATTTTTCACGAGTCATTCATTCCTGCTTATTTTATTTACATTCGTAGCACAAATTCATTTCTATTTATAAGATAAACGCCATGAAATATAAATTTTTAATCGCCATGTTGTTTATGGCATTGTCAGGTTTTACTCAGGAGCGCTCTGAGCAATTGATGGTAGTAGAAGGAGATTCTCTGATCGTCGTGAACCAAGTATATGATACTGAAAATGTAGGACATATGGAAGGTTTTACGTTTGGTGAGACAGTAAAAAGATTCACCACAAACCCTCATGGTATAGTGGTGTTCAATGATAAAGAGAGACGCTTACTTCAAAAAGCAACATCCGTTGATGTTGTATTTAACAAAGATACGAGTACAGTCCAACGCGTAGGTGATATTCTCTTCCGCAATCCAGGACCAAATGGCATCATCGCTTTAGAATTGATTCCAAAACGTAATGGAAAAGTGTTGCAATTTGACGAACACAAAGGCAAAACAAAAATCTCTTTTTTGAGTAAAGAACCGACAGAAGCGCTTATTACCGACGATAAAATTGTTTTTGGTATTCTACTGATTATTCTGGCTTTTATTTTCTACACCTCTGGTCTTGAACATAAAAATTGGCAACGGCTTTATACCGTTATACCAGCTTTATTCCTATGTTACATGATACCTGCGGTGTTGACATCACTGGGTATCATTGATCCAGAGGCAACGAATTTATATTTTGTGGCGAGTCGCTATTTACTGCCGGGATCATTGATTTTATTAATCCTATCCGTGGATATCAAAAGCCTATTTGGCTTGGGATCTAAAAGTTTGGTCATGTTCTTTACTGGAACCATAGGGATTATTGTCGGAGGTGTTTTCTCTGTATGGATTTTCTCTATCATTTCTCCGACTACTGTTGGCGGTGAAGGTAATGAAGCTGCCTGGAGAGGTCTGGCTACAATTGCAGGATCCTGGATAGGTGGTGGAGCTAATCAGTCGGCGATGCTCGAAACGTACCAATACAAAGAAACGTTGTTTGGTGGTATGTTGCTCGTTGATATTGTCGTTGCGAATATATGGATGGCATTAATTCTGTTCGGCATTGGTAAAACGGCAAAAATTGATAAGTGGCTTAAAGCTGACAGTAGCGCAATTGATGATCTGGTTCTAAAAGTTGAGAAATTCCAGAAAAGCGTTGAACGAAAAGCGACATTGACTGACTTTATGGTCATAGGAGGACTGGTATTTGGCGGTGTGGCATTGGCTCATTTTATCGGGGGATATCTCGCTGAATTTTTTGAAGGCCAATTCGGCTCAACGAGTACTTTTTCGAGCCCTTTCTTTTGGATGGTCGTGACATCTACAGTGTATGGTTTGATATTGAGTTTTACGCGTGCTAAGACTTATGAAGGCGTGGGGGCTTCAAAACTGGGTTCTGTTTTTTTATACATCCTGGTAGCCACTATCGGTATGAAGGTTGACGTTACGCGTATTTTTGATAATCCACTACTCATTTTCGTCGGTCTCATCTGGATGGCTTTTCATGCTTTTTTATTGATTGGAATGGCCAAATTGATTAAAGCGCCCTTTTTCTTTTTGGCAGTCGGTAGTCAGGCAAATGTTGGAGGCGCTGCATCTGCCCCAATTGTAGCCAATGCTTTTCACCCGGCTCTCACGACAGTGGGAGTGTTAATGGCCGTATTTGGTTACTTTATTGGTACCTTCGGTGCGATCACTTGCGCCGAACTCATGAACCTTGTCGCCCCCTGATTGTTAAAATCACATGTTGAAAATTGCCTACAACGATAGTTATGTCCAGCCGTTGCCTCCAGGACATCGATTTCCTATGGATAAATATGATTTGTTGCCGAGACAATTATTATATGAAGGAACGGTAGATGAAAATGCATTTTTTAGTCCAGGTTTGATTAATGAACGTCATGTTTTAAAAATTCACGATCCAGATTATTTCAACCGATTACGCAATTTGCAGATGGACAAACGCGAGCAGCGCAGGTCTGGATTTCCACATGATGAGCGCCTTATACACCGCGAGCAGATTATTATGGAGGGGACGCGGCAATGTGCTGAAATTGCACTGGAAACAGGAGTAGCTATGAATA
>CAJXMN010000114.1 GCA_913056215.1 uncultured Flavobacteriales bacterium
CAATGTATCGTACTTACTTGCAGGAGTAGTGGATGCCGCCAGGTCACCGGGCACGTACTTTGATTATGGCGATGCCTACCACTCAGGAGCAGAAAATGACTATTATTTTGACAATGCAAAAGGCTTTGGGGTACACATTGGCAACCACTCCTATACGATACGTACAACACTGCCCTTAGCCGATGAAGAAAAAGTACCGGGTGCTGACAGTTCAAGCGTTGTTGATGTCACCGATTGTAATTTGTGCCGCGAAGCATTTTTGTTTTCACTACAAAATGGAGTTATCAATGTCGTCGCCCGGGGAAACAGCGGTATATTGAATAATACGTACAATCAAGTGACTTCGGTTGATGGTTTTTTCCCACAGAGTCTACCTGACGGATGGATTGTTTCCGTAGGCGCCTCTGGTTATGATGGAAATACGGTTGAATCCGGTGTGAATCAATCCGTTTCCGAACAAAACAGTGATTTTTATTCATTGTATAGTGGTAACATGGATATCGTCGCTCCCGGGTCTGACTCTATTGTCTATTCCACGCTTACTACAAATGTATCAGGATTATACAGAAAATTTAACGGAACTTCTGCGGCAGCACCGCACGCATCAGGAGTAGCAGCACTTTTATTAAGTCATTACAATCGTCCGTGTTATTCTAATCAAAATCTGACCATAGAAGATGTGGAGTATTTGCTTGAAAAATCTTCCACAGATATTTTTGGCACGGGTCCTGACCTAAAATCAGGTGCAGGAAGATTAAATGCAGGTGCAGCAATTGAAATGATTAAAGACCCCACCAAACAAATTATCCATCCAGATAGTCTAATTTCTTCTGCTATTGAACAACGTGATACAATTGCTCTGGCTTATAATGAAGCATTCGTTCAAGACGGCTGGGGACCGATCTCTCAAAATATTCCGTTGGAGCAAGGTCGAGAATATAAAGTTGAACGTGTTTTTGTGGAAAACACGTATTCTTTCGATGATTATTTTACGGGTTCAACCTCGTTAATTGACAGTTGGGCATGTCCGAGTATTAGCAATTCTGTGGAGTTTTACAGAGATACGATCGATACAGTGATTCTCAGTCAAGGGGGCGTTCCAAATGATGGTCACATCTTCCAGTTATTTGATCGCGATCCTTTTGACTCAATTATTAATATTAACACAACGAATCGAACGATTATTGTGGGGGGCTATTTTTATAAGTTTTTAATTCCTTATCAAGAAATTTTTCAGTTAGATATTAATGAAAGTTCAAATACAGGAAGTACTACTGGCTCTATAATAGAAGAGAATGATACGTCATTTGCAGTCAACACGTGGTATCCATTTAATCCAGATGCCCAACCTCCCAGAATGGTAGCTTCACTCTATATTTCAGACCCTTCATTAACTGAGCAATATCTATTTCCCTGTGATTCGACCAATTTATTAGTGGATGATAGCACCATTACTAATCCTGCCAGCACAGAACAGTTTGAAGTCGAGGAAATAACTATTCAACTCTACCCCAATCCCGGTAGCGATTCATTTACCATTGCTTTTAGTGATCCTAGCTCGGTCAAAAACATCACCATGTATTCGTCGGAAGGAAAAAAGATGAAAGAAATCCCAACGCACCAGCACTCACTTAACGTTAATATAAGCGGTTGGGCAAAAGGTATATATTATATTCAAGTCAGTGGTGAATCATTTGCTACCACATTAAAATACTTAAAACAATGAAAAACATTTTTTACATATTCCTTATTATCTTATCATATCAGGTAAACGCGCAGTGGATCACTGTAAAAGGGGAGAACCTGCACAACTTTTTACCGTTTAACCAGTTTACCGTAAACCCCTACACAAACAACATCTGGCTTGTCAATGCATTTAATGCTACCGTTTTAAAGCCTGACGGTTCTTTTACCACATTTGGAGAGCCTGAGCTGGGAACACTTTGGCAATCTGATGAACTCAATTTTGGGTTTACTCCCGATCATCTTTTTTACACGAAAGAACTTACAGGTCTTTATCTTTTTGATAATTATGAAAATCAAATGCTTTATGCTGACAACGATTTTCAAAAAATATATTCTGATGTAGATACTCTCTTTTTAACACGGTTCAACGGAAGTTTATTAAAGTATGTACACGGAGTAGGATCTGAAGATACCGGGTTAAGTGCGTTATCATGCACTTCAAAAAATGGTTTTAAATATGTAAGCATAGGATCCTACGCCCTTATAGAAAATGGAGCTTATAACGTTTTATATGGTGACCCCTATTATCTCGGAGACCCTTCCGATGTAATGGAGTTCGACAATGAATCCGACACCGTTCACCTTGGTTTTGCCAAAGGTATTTCAAAGTGTTACGACGGTACCTGCTACGACACCATAACGCCGCATAACACCACAAACATGCCATCACCCAACATCTTAGAAATCGAATTCGATGCGGACAACAACCTCTGGGCAGCTTTTGGTGACACCAACGATGAGCACATAGCACTCGGTAAATTAGAAGGTTCCGAATGGTCAGAAGTCTACACTACCTCTAATAGCCCCATCAATTTTGAGCAGTTCTATGGGTTTGAATTTGATACATTAGGAAACATCTGGGTGGCTTCCGGCATGGATTTGCACACCATAGAAACCAGCAGTTCCCCGGGCTGGTTGAGTAATCAGGAACAGGTATTGGAATCTCCGACATTAAACGTTTATCCTAACCCAGCATCGGATGTCGTGCATGTACAGCTTCCGCAATCGGTTTCTGGTGCTAAGCTTTCGATTCGAGATATGAGCGGAAAAGTGGTACAAGAGCGAATCTTGCATTCCAACGAAATTACTCCGATAAATATTAACAAACTTGAAAGTGGTATTTATATATTACAGATCATTTCAGATGTATATCAGTGGCAAGAGCGGTTGGTAAAACGGTAGGGAACCGAAGAATGTCGAACCGTGGAATGATGAATTTCGAACGGGCAAGTTCACAAATCTGCGGTTCCGTTTTCAAAATTCTGCGGTTCAACAAGCTACCTTCAAAGAATACATACAATCATTCACCATACAATCAATTACCAGACCCATTCAATCAAATAAATAAAGAATTCTCAAGAACAACACCGCATCATTATGCAAATGAATATTTTTTTGTACTTTAGCCCGTCGAAAAGAATCAAGTTCTTTTAATTGGAGAGGTGCAGGAGTGGCTGAACTGGCTCGCCTGGAAAGCGAGTGTTCCGATTGTATCGGAACCGAGGGTTCGAATCCCTCTCTCTCCGCATTAGACTTGTAATTTTTTGATTAAATTTGAAATATTAATAATTTTACGAAACGATTAATTTTTAATCTTTGGAACATGAAAAAACTAGTTAGTTCTTTAGTAGTAGCCGGAATCTTGGCGTTCGGTTTTAACAAAGTATCACTCGCACAAGATGGTGCGGACGAAATGACAGACAGCACAGAGATGGCTGAAGGAATGGAATCTGACAGCACTTCTGAGACACCAGACGAGGAGATTGATCTGGCGGAAAAAGAAGAAGTAGTTACTTCAAGTGATGAGGCATCTACGGATGAAGAAAAAGACGAGGAAGTAGGTTTTACATCTACGCTCAAAAAGAAATTCATCGAAGGTGACCCGTTTTGGATGGGTATCGTTTTGATTGCGTTGATTATTGGTTTAGCGCTTTGTATTGAGCGTATTGTTTACCTCAACCTTTCATCGATCAACACTAAGAAATTTGTAGCTGCCATAGAGGATGCCATTGCGAGCGGAGGAGTTGAAGAAGCAAAAGAGCTTTGCCGTAACACGCGTGGTCCGATCGCTTCGATCTACTATCAGGGACTCTCTCGGGTTGACGAAGGGATAGAAGCAGTTGAAAAAACTGTCGTTTCTTACGGTGGTGTTCAAATGGGACTGCTCGAAAAAGGTGTTTCTTGGATTTCGTTGTTTATCGCACTTGCACCAATGCTCGGGTTTATGGGTACGGTGATTGGTATGATCCAGGCCTTTGAAAAGATTGTTGAGGACGGTCAGGTTTCACCTATTACTGTTGCAGGTGGTATTCAAGTAGCACTTTTAACGACTGTATTTGGTTTGATTTCGGCAATCATCCTACAAATCTTTTACAATTATATCGTTTCAAAAGTTGACGGTATTGTGCACGAAATGGAGAATGCCTCTATTACACTTGTCGATATGATGATTAAGTACAAAGTGACTGACAAGTAATCGCAATTTTACGCGAAACACTTGTCAAATTGAAAACGATAATTTAAACTCCATATATTATGGGATCTGAAAAAAAATTAAATATTCTGGGAATCATAATTAAGATTCTCATTATTGCACCAGCACTGGTGACTGGACTCATCGTGATGTTATCGGGTGTTAATGCAGAAAGCTCAGAGTTAGAAAAAGAACAGTTTATGGACAGCGCATCTTTCAGCGCAGTTGCCAACTTGAGTTTTATCGCAATCATTGCTGCCGTAGCACTGATTCTCATCTTCTTTATCGTGTTGTTATTAACACGCCCTGGAAATGCAATTAAATCAATTCTCGGTATCATCGTGGCTGCCGTTGTTTTTCTTTTGATCTTTATGACGGGAACAAACGACACGGTAGAGTCTTTAAATGTTCAGGGGGATATTACGGCAAGTCCAGCGACAATTGACTTTACACATGCTGGTATCTGGACAGCATTGATCGGTATGATCATCAGTTCAATACTGGCACTGTTTTTAGGGTTCTTCGTTAAATTATTCAGTAAAATATAGAGCATGGCAAAGCGAGAAGCACCGGAAATTAACGCGGGTTCGATGGCGGATATCGCCTTCTTGCTCTTGATCTTTTTCCTTGTTACTACAACAATGGATAAAGACTTGGCCTACCTGCGAAAAATTCCTAAAAAGGTTGAACAACCAGAAAATCAACCGCCAGTTCAGAAGAAAAATATTTATACGATTGTCATCAACAGTAAACAGGCGATCAAGGCACGTGACTCTGTCATTCGAGCTGATGAAATTGAGAGTTTGAACGGACGTATAAAACATTTTTACCTTGTGAATAGAGATAAAAAGACGGATAGAGCTAAGAATTATCCCTATTACGCGTTTGGTACAATACAGCTTTATTCGAAAAATTTAACACAGAGCGAAAATAAACTCGAAGCACTGAAAGCACAAGAAGAAAAAACAGATAAAATCAGGAAAACGATCGATCAAACTTACGTTATGATCGAAAAGTGGGAAGAAAAACTGAGTATGGCTCGTTTATACAAAGAATATAGTGGTAAACGAGAAGTTCCGGAAATTGCATTTGAAGCACACATTCGACTGGAATCGTTTATTGATACAGATTATTCGGCTTATGTTGCCGTCCAATCTGAAATCCAACGCGCAGTTACTGAGTTGCGGGATAAAGAGGCAGAGGAACTCTTTGGTATCACTTATACAGCGATGAATAAGTACTATCAGCAAAATATCAATGAAGATTCTGCTAAATTACGTGATTACAGAAAAAAAATGGATCTCATCGAATTACTTTTTCCGCTACGTTTAATCGAGGTTAAACCAAAACGTTAGGTTATGTCAAAGTTTAGAAAAAAAGAATCAAAAGGTGCACCGGGAATTAATACATCCTCTCTGCCCGATATCGTCTTCATGTTGCTATTCTTTTTTATGGTAGCGACAACAACGAAAGAAGTTGATCCGTTAGTTGAAGTGAGTCCTGCTCAAGGTGTTGGTCTTGAAGACCTCACTCCTTTCAAACAGCGTTCTGAGGTCGACTTTCTTTATCTGGGTGAGCCCCGGAAAGGTGATAAATCGAAATTTGACAAGGGTATTGCTGTACAATACGATGGAATTATCCATAAAGACGGGATCAATCATATTGTGAAGTGGAAGAAAGATAAATTCGATAGTAAACCGGCAGAATTCACTGCACCAAAAGAAGAGGTTGTCACTTGCTTCAAAGCTGATGAACATGTTCCAATGGGAATAATCTTTGAGGCTCGAGAATTACTTGGGGACAACAATTTTAATTCTATTGGTTATTACGCGCGCGAAAAAGGAAATAGGCGCGGTTACGAAATCCGACAACAATAAACTACAGTTAACGTATTCTACGACGATAAAATTTAAAGTACAGTAATCCCATTAGCAGCAATGTTGATGGGATTGTTGTTGTTAAGTCAATTTCTTCCATCCAACGCGGAAAACTATCTGTAGATAACCACCATAAATTTACGATATTATTGATCGCATGCAGAACAGCGCCTACCCATACGGAACCACTATAATACAGCATTAACGACAACGCTACACCAAAAGACATCAACGGAATAAATTGGAGGTAATTGAAATGAAGCAGAGCAAATAGAAAAGCGCTACTCAGTACAGCCAACCAAAGCCTTCCAGTATTTTGCAGAATATGAAAGAAAAGCATTCGCCGAAATCCGAATTCCTCAGCAATTCCAGTTATTATACCAACTATTACAATGCCAACAATAAAAGAAAGCTCATGAGGTTCACCAATGAGTCTACGCATCTGTTCATCAGACCGCATTTTTTGACGGAGCATTTCACCATGAACACCAAAATATTCTGTTAACCAATTGTTCAATTCACTGAAGAAAGGTAAAAGTAAGAAAACCGCTATAAACAATAGCACTGACCATAATAAACCAGAAATAGAAGGTGTTGGTGTCAGATTATTGCTTGAAGTCCATGAAGCATAGAGCAACCCCGGTAATAATAAAAAACCCACCTGTAACGGCAGAAAATACATCATCATGAATTGTACAGGGAATTTTTCCTGTTGTACTCCTAAATCTTTTGTTGGCATTTCTGGATACAACTCACCTATTATCGACGTACTAAGCATTGATATCATCACGTAGCCTACAGCACCAACAGCTATTAACGCAACAATTTGGGTAAAAGGCGAAAGTGTTTGAAAACGTTCTCTCATCACAAAACTTCTTTGCGTTGAGAATCCAACTTGAGAACAACAAAAATCATGATTAAAAATGACATCATTGAGGAACCGCCATAACTAAAGAAAGGCAGAGGAATACCAATAACAGGGATTATACCGATATTCATCCCTAAATTAATCGCCACATGATAAAAAAGAATCATTGCTACACAATAACAAACAACTCGGGCAAATCGACTCTTTTGCCGTTCAGCAAGAATAATTAAACGCACGAGCAGTATCGTAAATAATAAAACCAACACAGCAGACCCCACAAATCCCCATTCCTCAGCAAAAACAGTAAAGATAAAGTCAGTTTCGCTCTCTGGAACGTGTTGACTTCTCGGACTAGCCAATAATGCCTCGCGATAGCCAGAACCATAAAAACCACCAGATCCCACCGCAGCAAGTGCCCTATTCCGATTGTAATCCTTTCCATCCTTATCTTCTATTTTTCCCAACCATAAATCAATACGATCTTTCTGGTGACTTTGAAGCACGTTTAGATAGGCATAAGATATGGTACCCACCATTCCGATAGCTAAGAGATAAACAATAATAACAATAGAGGTCACGCGTCGCTTAATGCGCGTATTCACGAATCGTCTGACCACTAAGAACACAATCACAAAAAGAATAGATAGAATAGAAATCAACAGTGTCCATCCAGGCATATCGTAACCGGGTAAAAATGCAAAACGATGCACAGATTCACTGAAATAAAGTGTAATAATGCTAAAAAATATCACTACGAAGAGTACTGGTATGAAGTGAACACCAACCCATGTTTGTTTCATTCGAAAACCGAGTAAATTGTTAAAGACAAACAGTATGATCGGATCAAAAGTAATGCCTTCACGGTACATTACAAAAAAGAATGCCGTGAACACAAGAAAAGTACCGCTGTCGTTCTGCATCAAAATGAGAAGCATTGTCGAAAACACCAATAACAGCACCAACCAAGCCGTTTTTCTAGAAACTCGCTTACTCCTGCCTTGAGCAATTAAATAAGCTAACATTAAACTCGTCGTCAACTTAGAAAACTCTGATGGTTGGATACCAAAAGGGCCAAAGCCCAACCACGATCGCGCGCCATTGATCGGATCCGTAAATAGTACAGCGATCAACAATACGATAACTACACCAAAGGCGAAGGGGGTCAGTTTACGAATATATTCACCATCGATGAGCGCCGCGATTACCCCCAGGAAGACTCCGATACCTATCCACATCAACTGTTTGCCATACAACGTCTTCAAGTCAAATAAAAAGGAGTGTTCTGGATTATACGAA
>CAJXMN010000115.1 GCA_913056215.1 uncultured Flavobacteriales bacterium
GGCAGCAAAATGAAGATTCCTTGCACGACTGTAATAGCCCAATCCTTGCCAATCGTTGAGCACTTCCTCTTCAGATGCCTCAGCTAAATCCTGAACCGTTGGGTAATGTTTTACGAATTTTTCATAGTAAGATTGACCTTGGTCGACGCGTGTTTGCTGAAGAATTACCTCCGACAACCATATCAAATAAGGGTTTGTTGTCTCCCTCCAGGGTAAGGAGCGACCATTTTGTCGATACCAGGACCGAATTAATAGAGAAAAATCGTGCATTAGGGTAAAATTTTAAAGTTTATCCGTCAAAGGGCAAAGTTAAAAGGAATAAGCTGACTACCTTTGTAATTGAAAATCACATTGTTGTTAAATATAAATTATTTATTGATATGACTAAAGCAGATATTGTTGCTGAAATCGCTGAAGAGGGAGGATTAGAGAAAAATGAAGTTCAGAAAACAGTTGAGACCTTCATGAAAACTGTAAAAGGTTCCTTAACGAAAGGTGAAAACGTATACTTGCGCGGTTTTGGTAGTTTTGTCGTAAAGGAAAGAGCTGAAAAAACAGGTCGGAATATTTCTAAAAACACGACGATTATTATACCGGCACACAACATTCCATCATTCAAACCAGCAAAGACATTTGTTGAAGACGTGAAGGAAAACGTAAAAGTAAAGTAATTCGATACCCGAGATTTTGGGACTTATTAAAGTTATTTGTATCTTTGCACTCCTGATTTCGCATCAGGGGTGCTTTTTTATTAGATAAGCAACAAAATATCAGAATATTAACATTTAAAATATAGTATTATGCCAAGTGGTAAAAAGAAAAAAAGACACAAGATGTCAACGCACAAACGTAAGAAGCGTTTGAGAAAAAATCGTCACAAGAAGAAGAAATAACATTTTTTCAGTGAAAGACACGCAAATGGACTTAGCAGTGAATCTGCTGAGTCATTTGCATTTATAAATTAAAATACGGCTCCCGTGAATTACGAATTAGTAGTTGACTCCCGCAAAGGGAGTGTTTGGCTTGCACTACTAAAAGACGGGAAACTTATTGAACTCCACGAGGAAAGTGGCGAATCCAACTTTGCTGTAGGTGATATTTATCACGGCAAAGTCCGGAAGGTCGTACCCAGTTTGAATGCATGTTTCGTTGACGTAGGATACGAAAAAGATGCTTTTTTGCATTACCTGGACCTTGGGCCTCAGTTCCAGTCTCTCAATAAGTTTACCCAACGCACATTGCAAGGCAAACAAAATGTTGCCGATCTATTATACTTTAAATCAGAAGAAGACATTCCTAAGGATGGGAAAATTGCTGATGTTGTCTCTTCTTCTCAGCATATAATGGTTCAAGTAGCGAAAGAACCGATATCTAGCAAGGGCCCTCGTCTGAGTGCAGAAGTTACCCTCGCCGGCAGGTATTTGGTCTTAGTTCCTTTTTCGAATAAAGTTTCGATTTCGCAAAAAATAAAGGACCACGAAGAACGCGATCGGTTACGCGACATTATGAAGAGTGTTAAGCCCAAAAATTTTGGGGTTATCATTCGGACAGTAGCGAAAGATAAAAAAATTGAACAGCTCGATCAGGATTTAAAAAACCTGCTCGACAAATGGAAAAAACTGCACGGCAACTTGCAGAACTCCAAACCTCCTCGTAGAATACTGGGAGAGCTCAATAAGGCCTCTTCTCTTTTGAGAGATTTACTCAATGCCGACTTCACGAAAATTCACGTGAATGATGAAGCTCTTCACGATCAGTTAAAAAACTACATCGAAAGTATTGCCCCTGGTCGCGAGAAAATATTGAAAAAATACAGTGGTAAACTGTCAATTTTTGAACGGTTTGGTATTAACAAACAAATCAAAACGCTTTTTGGTAAAAAAGTCCCCCTTCCAAGTGGTGGATATTTGATTATTGAACACACTGAAGCCATGCATGTGGTCGACGTCAATAGCGGTAACCGAAAGGATGCTAAAGGTCAAGAGAGTAATGCGCTTGCAACGAACCTCGAAGCAGCTGAAGAATTAGCTCGTGTCCTGCAGTTGCGCGACATGGGGGGTATTGTTGCTGTGGACTTCATCGACATGCATGAAAAGACCAATAATCGCGCTCTTTTCGATAAAATGAAGTCTTTTATGAAGTCTGATCGCGCCAAGCATAACATTCTTCCTCCTTCACGTTTCGGCGTTATTGAAATTACGCGTCAGCGTGTACGCCCGGAAACAGATATTGAAACATCTGAAAAATGTCCCGTATGTGAAGGCACAGGAGAGATCAGCGCAAGCATTTTATTTGCCGATGAAGTGGAGAACCATTTGACTTATTTGTTAGCAGATCGAAAAGTAGATCATGTAACCTTGCAAGTGCATCCTTACATCGAGTCACACTTTAAACGAGGAATTATTTCTAAACAAATGAAATGGTTCTTGAAGTTTAAGAAGTGGGTTCCTATCGTAGGTGTAACAGATTATCATTTATTACAGTATTCGTTTAAAGATAAAAGTGGAAAAGTAATTGATCTCTAATGAAAAAAGAGCAACAATACTCTTTTCTCGAAGTGAAACAGAAGATCGAACGTTGGTGTGCTTACCGCGATCGTTGCCATCAAGAAGTGAGTCAAAAACTTCGCGATTACGGTTTAGATGGTGAGGACACCAACGCTTTGCTGGCACATCTGATTTCTTATCAATTTTTAGATGAAGAACGATATGCCGAAAGCTTTGTCTCTGGTAGGTATAAGATCAAAAAATGGGGACGCAACAAGATCAAAATGCACCTCAAGCGTAAAAATATACCATCACGATGTATCGATAAAGCACTAGCCACTATAGAAGAAGATCAATATACGCTCCATTTAGAAGATTTAGCACGACGGAAATGGAATCAAAAGAAAGGCAATGCTTTTGAAAAGAAAGTCAAGGTGCAGCGCTTTCTGGTTCAGCGTGGTTACGAACATGATTTAATCCACAATGTGCTCGATGAGCTGGAAAAAGCTAATGAATTATAACTTTTGATCAAGTGTAAGAAAGCTTGTTTTTGAGGAAAGAATTCTTTAGTTCATATCAATAGTGAGAACTTTCACGTTTCTTACATTTTCTTAATTACTTTCACGGGTCGCCTACTTTATTTACGAATTAACACTATAATTCAATGATCTGCTGTTCGTAAAACAAGAAAATGATCGATTAGAACTCATTTCCTAGGATAAAAAAACTTAAAATCACCACAGATGCTTTCATCAAATAAATTTTAAATTATATTAGCATTCTAGAAGCGAATGTCGTGACGGATAGTATAATTATCATTCCAACATATAATGAGATCGAAAACATCGAGCGTATTGTGCGCAAGGTTTTCAGTTACGATGAAAATTTTCACATGCTCATTGTAGACGATAATTCTCCCGATGGTACAGGAAATAAAGTGAAGGAACTACAAGCAACATTTCCAGATGCACTTCACCTGCTGGAACGCGAAGGCAAATCCGGGTTAGGAACTGCCTATAAAGCTGGATTCGACTGGTGTCTAAACCGATCATACGATTATATTTTCGAGATGGACGCCGATTTTTCGCACAATCCCGACGACCTTATCCGTCTCTACAATGCATGTGTAGAAAACAATGCAGCATTGGCCATAGGTTCTCGTTACTGCAAAGGAGGGAAAGTTAAAAACTGGCCGCTCATGCGTATTTTGATGTCTTATTTTGCTTCGATCTATGTACGTTCCATTTTGTTTATAGGTATCAAAGATACGACAGCAGGGTTTAAATGTTATCATCGCAAAGCTTTAGAAAAAGTGCGCTATCACAATATTCCTTTTAAAGGTTACGCTTTTCAGATATGTATGAAATATGGTGTAAAAAAGCACGGTTTTAACATTGTCGAAGTGCCCATTACATTTATTGATCGCCAACGCGGCACCTCTAAAATGAGCACTGGAATTTTCAAAGAAGCCTTTTTTGGTGTTTGGAAAATGAGAAAAATGAAATTATGAAATATCTTTTAAAAAACGCCTCGATTATTAACGAGGGACAGACGAACGTTCGTGACGTTTTGATTGATCAAGAATACATAGTTAAAATAGACCAAGACATTTCAGATGACCAAGCGACAGTCATCAATCTGGAAGGAAAATACCTGGTACCAGGAAGTATTGACGATCAAGTGCACTTTCGCGAGCCAGGTTTAACCCACAAAGCAAACATTGCTACAGAAAGCCGCGCTGCGGTTGCTGGGGGGATCACCTCATTTATGGAAATGCCGAACACAGTTCCCAATGCATTGACACAAGATCTATTACAAGACAAATATGATATTGCGGCCAAAGACAGTATTGCGAACTACAGTTTTTTCATGGGCGCTTCCAATGACAACATCGAAGAGGTACTTAAAACAGATCCCAAACAGATATGTGGTGTAAAGGTCTTTATGGGCTCAAGTACAGGAAACATGTTGGTTGATGAACCTACGACACTCAACAAGATATTTTCAGAAGTTCCCATGTTAATAGCCACCCATTGTGAAGACGAAAGTACGGTTCGCAAGAATATGGAGTTGTACCGCAAAAAGTACGGTGAAGATGTTCCGATTAAATGCCACCCGGAAATTCGCAGTGAGGAAGCTTGTTATCTTTCCTCTTCGCTAGCAGTAAACCTGGCAAAAAAACACAACGCACGTTTACATGTGCTGCACATTTCAACGGCAAAGGAACTTGACTTATTTGAGAATAAGACACCACTTGAAAAAAAGCGTATCACCGCTGAGGCGTGTATCCATCATTTATGGTTTTCTGAAGAAGATTATGTAAAAAAAGGTACACATATCAAGTGGAATCCCGCCGTTAAAAAATCCACAGATCGATCGGCCATTTGGGAAGCTGTCCTGGATAACCGTATTGATGTTATAGCTACAGATCACGCACCACACACCTTGGAAGAAAAAGACCAAAGCTACTTTAAAGCTCCTTCAGGTGGACCGTTGGTGCAGCACGCACTTATCGCGCTATTTGAAAAAGCACGTCAAGGCGTAATATCTAAAGAGCGCGTTATTGAAAAAACAGCTCATGCGCCCGCAAAATTATTCGGAGTAGAAAAACGAGGATTCATCCGCGAAGGTTTTTTTGCGGACCTGGTAGTAATCGATCCAACCCGTGAAACGCATGTCAACAAGGAACAACTACTTTATAAATGCGGATGGTCTCCATTTGAGGGCACTTCTTTCTCTCACTCTATTGCTACTACATTTGTCAATGGAAAAATTGTATTTGACAATGGAGTTATTCAGGAAAAAGGCAGTGGACAACGACTCACCTTCAACCGGTTTGATTAATGGAGTTCAGAACTTATATTTTAATCCCCTTAATACTTGCAACATTCAGCGCTTGTGATTACGAATTGAGTAATGAGGCTCCACCGGAGGATTTAATACAGAAGGATTCATTCAAAATGGTGTTAAAAGACATCATGTTTGTAGAGTCAGCGATTAAGAATGAATTCAATAATGTCAACGTGTTTTACAAACGTATGCCAAGGATTGCAGACTCTATTTTCGACAAATACGAGATCGATAGTAGCCGATACAGAAAAAGCATGGACTATTACGCTAAAGATCAAGACAAACTCCTCAAAATTTATGAATCCATACAAGATGAAATTGTTTTGGAATCGGCACAGCATAAAGACGAGGATTAAAAAACATTAAAGCGCTACTTATGAAAGCCTGGTTGCTAAAAAGATGGAAAGATGTGCTGTTCTTCGCGTTCGTCGGATTGTTGTTGATTCCTCAAGTAAGAAAGCCAATACAAGTTTTCGTACAACAATTATTGGCTGGAAATCCACAGGAATTATCGACGCCAGAGCAAAAGCGTGTGGAGCCGTTCAATTGGTCGCTACAAAATTTACAGGGTAAGCCCAGGAACCTTTCGCAATCAAAAGGAGAAGTTATCCTTATTAATAGTTGGGCTACCTGGTGTCCGCCGTGCATTGCAGAAATGCCATCCCTTCAAGCACTTTATAACGATTTTCATCAGCGCGTAGACTTTTATTTCGTAAGCAACGAAAAACAACAATTACTTCGAAAGTGGCTCAATCAGAAGTCGTTTAAACTACCGGTATATCAAACTCGGGGAGCAATTCCTCCTCCACTAAATTCAACGAGTCTTCCTACCACCTACGTTATTGATCGAGAGGGCGTCATACGCATTGAAGAGGTTGGTGCTCACGATTGGAACAGCCCAGCCTTCAGGCAGCAGCTTGAATCTCTTATCGCCGAATAAGCGTTTTTTTAATCCTGTGCACTGGCTTGACCCTATTTATATTCATATACTCTAAACATAAAAAACCCCGGTCATGATAACAACCAGGGTCTTTCAATTATTTCTTTCGGCAATTATGCGTTGCTATCCTCTGCAATCTTTACGTATTCGTCATAATCAACTTCGTTCTCTTTCAGTTTCACTGTTTCTTTGAAGTACGTCGTCATTTTATCCTCCGCAAGCATATCAAAAATCTGTTGAGACTCTTTTTGATTACTCAACACTTGTTGCGCAGCCTGATTCAGTTCTTCTTCTCCAGGAGCTGGCATTCCATACTGTGCGTATTGATTAACGAGTAGTCCCTTCGTATAATTGAGCGCTTCCTCTTGTTCGATTTTAATATCGTTTTTCTTAAAGATATCATTTTGAATCAACTGCCATTTCAGACTCCGTTGATAGTTGGGATAGTCTTCCTCTAATTGTTCATCAGTGATTGGATCCTTTTGTGAAGCTTTGATCCAACGTTTTAAAAATTCGTCAGGCAAGTCCACTTTTGTTTTATCTAACAAATCGTTAGAAACGCGACGTGTCAAAATTTTGTCACTGTCTTTTTCAAACATTTGCCCCATATCCTGAACGAGACGTTCACGCATTTCTTCTTCGGACTTCACATTGCCTTCTCCAAAAAGCTTGTCAAACAACTCTTGGTTTAAATCAGCAGGCTCCATCACTTTAACCTCGTTAATTGTCAATTGAAATTGATCAGAAACATTGTCCAACTCATCTTCTTTCACACCTAACATTGAGGCTGTATCCTCTCCTCCTCTTGAAACATCAAAAGGATTTACCACTACCTGATCACCTGGTTTTTTACCGATCAATTTCTTTTTCACCTCATCTTTTTCGATGAATTCCATAGAAATGGTGGAACTATTCATCACACCTCCTTCTTTAATTTCTCCTTTATCATCGAGTTCGACGAACTGACCCAAAACCATGTCTTTGTCGCCTACTTTTTCACCTGATACGAGCTTACCGTAACGACGACGCAGATCATTCATCTGCTTATTGATCAATTTATCATCGATTTTCACCTTCGTATATTCGTATTTATTACGTCCTGATAATTTCACATCCATTTCAGGAGAAATACCAATTTCATAAGTAAATTCGAAGGTATCAGGCGTTTTAAAATCTCCCTTCACCTCTTCATTTTCCTTCGGCAACGGATTACCCAATACCTCAAATTCCTGTTCATCGATATACTTGTAGAGTGCATCACTGACGAGTTTGTTCAACTCTTCTGCCAAGACCGATTGACCGTATTGTTTTTTGATAAGCCCCATAGGCACCTTTCCTTTCCGGAAACCGGGGATATTTGCCTGCTTACGATAATTCTTCAAGGTTTCATTCACCTTCTCCTCGTAATCTTTCGCTTCGACCTTCACTACCAGTTCAGCATTCAGGTCATCAATTTGATTTTTTGTTACCTCCATAGTCAATTGAATTGCACTTTAATCTTCAGTATGTGTAAACAAAAAATGGTATAAGTCTTCACTCATACCACTTTAAGTTTTGTGCGGATGGAGGGAGTCGAACCCACACGCCTCGCGGCACTAGATCCTAAGTCTAGCGTGTCTACCAATTTCACCACATCCGCATTGCTTTGGCGTTCAACAGGACTGAATCACTGTTGTTCGCGGATTAATCATTGAAGGAAATTTGCTCAATCGTTATTGTCTCTGTTTCCTTCTTTTCAAAAACGCTTTTCTCAAAGCGAGTGCAAATTTAAATAAAAAATCAGTAATAAAAATGGAAAGCCCGTTTTTTTTAGTGAAAAACAATGCGCTCAATGATTGCTTTAAATGTTAGAGCAGCTAAGTTCAATTAGTAAATGCAACAAAAAGCTTAAAAAAACGGATGTTGTGGAAAGTTATTCTGAAGTTTTTCTGA
>CAJXMN010000116.1 GCA_913056215.1 uncultured Flavobacteriales bacterium
CAATTTTCAATTCGTCAAGTTTATAACAATATATTCTTCACATTGCGCTGACACCTTAAACATACAACAACTATGTAACTTGAACCGTTCCGAAAACCATACAAACTAAGAGGAGGATAGTAAAATTCTTCATTATTTTTCACGTATTTATTTAAAAATCCGCGCAAAAGTACAACGAGAAACTGAACCCACCTAACAACTGCATAAAGAAATTTTAATCAGTATTGAATTGCTGAGGTTTGGAAAGCTGGATGTAAAATGTAGATCCCTGATCTTCTTTGGATTCCAACCAGATTTCACCACCAATTTGTTCTATGGATTTCTTTACGATGGCTAATCCAACACCCGTACCGGAATATTCATCTCTACCATGCAAGCGTTGAAAAATCATAAAAATTTTATCGTGATAGTCTTTACTGATGCCAATTCCGTTATCTTCCACAGCAATAATAAAACTTTCAGCCGTTTCTTCAGACCGAATTTTGATGACTGGAGCTACATTCGGTTTACGGTATTTAATTCCATTGGTAATGAGATTATAGAACACTTGAATCAAAGGTGTGCGAACAGAGTAGACAGTTGGCAAGTCTTCGTATATGATCTGAGCATTATTTTCATCAGTAAACTGTGCGAGAGTTGCTTTAATCTCATCTAGAATTGAATTCAGATCAATATTCTGATGCTGAAGATCTTCTTTTCCTATTTTTGAGTATTCGAGTAAGTCTACAATTGATCGCCTCATACGTTGTGCGCCGGAAAAGGCAAAATCGATGTATTTTTGTGCTTTGTCATCAAGTTGATCGCTGTATTTTTTATCCAGTTGTGATAAAAATCCTGTAATCATTCTAAGTGGTTCCTGAAGATCGTGGGATGCTACATGTGCAAACTGCTCGAGTTCTTGATTATTTCGGTGCAATTCTTCTGCCCGATTACTGAGTATTTTGTTGAGGTACAGCAATGACTCCTCGTGTTCTTTTCGATAGGTGATATCCGTTTTTGCACCTATAATGCGTTCGGGATCTCCAGACTTATTGCGTATGATATAAGCCCTGTCAAGAATAAAAGCGTATTCTCCATCGCTTCGTAAAAAATGATACTCTGCTGACCAGCTATCTTTTGATTCGTCTTCAAGTGTTTGAAGTAATGAATCTACTGTTGATTTACGATCATCATCGGCAATTTGGCTTTTCCAATCTTCATAACTGGTTTCATTATTCTTCAGGTGATACCCAAATAACTTTTGATATCCCGTTCCCCATGAAATTATATTTGTATTTATGTTGAGTTCCCATATTGCATCATTGGTAGAATCCATGACTTTTTCCAAGCGTTGTCTGGAGTCAATTATTTCCTTTTCATATTTTTTTCGTTTTGTAATGTCCTTAAAGAAAACAGACGATTTAACATCTGTAGGATATATTATAAACTCAAACCATTTTCCCAGTAACGGGAAGAATCCTTCCAAAGTTGTGGAGGCGGAACTGTTTAGACCCTCTTCGAATTTCTTCTTCAGAGTGGGATCTATTTCAGGAAAGAGATCCCAAAGCAATGCATCTAGTGCCGCTTCCTGAGAAAAACCAGTAATTCGTTCAGCAGAATAATTCCAGTAGGTAATTTCACGATTTTGGTTGAGTGAGAAAAAACCATCCTGAATACTGTTGAGGAGTTCTTCGCGCTTTTCATGGGCATGTTTTGCTTTTAAGTCGGCGCGGTACGATTCAAAAGCAATTGAGAGGTTATCTGCAAATGTATCGAGGAAATCTTTCGCATCCTTTTTCCATTTTCGAGCACGCAGGCAATCGTCAAAACCGAGTGCTCCAAAAAGTGCTCCTTTAAATTGTATGGGAATAAAATAAATGGAACGGGCTGATTTTCGATTCATATAATAACCGACATCGGTAATTTTTACACGACCCGTGCTTTCAAATCGATCACCATGAATGAGTGAATCATATAATGAAGGTGTATCGGAGCGTTTTAAATGTACCTGACTCGAAGGATTTTTTTGACTAAATGCCCGACTACTACACCATTCAAAAGAATCTTCAAAAAATGATTCCTCGCTATTATACTTTAAAAAATACACGCGATCGAGATCCAGCGTTTTTCCCACCAATTCAAATGATTGATAGACGACGTCTTCCCAGTCATCGTACTTGATAAGTAATCGGTTGATTTGAGATAAGGTACTTAAAAAACCAGTTTTTGCAGCTAGTTGTAGTTCGGTTTGTTTTTGAGCAGTGATATCCTGAATACTTCCATACACCTGAGAGGGTGTACCGTCGATGATGTCAACTTCTCCCATCAGACGTACATATTTAACAGCATTGTTAAAAGTGTGGAGCTGAAGATCAATTTCAAAGCCGTTGTTTAAGTCAATGGCATTATTAAAGATAGCTTCGACTTTCTCTTTCTCACCATCTGCTTGAAAGAAGTCCAGGGCGGTATCAAATGTAGGTTCAAATTGAGTTGGCACTTCATGAATAGCACGAGTAGTTTTGGACCAATAGATTTTTTCATGGATGAGATCTAATTTCCAACTACCAATTTTTGCAAGTTGAGATGAACGATCGAGTAACGATTCGACAATTTTTTGTTCCGTTACATCGCGTAAAACACCAATCATTTTTGAAGGTTTTCCATATTGATCCCTTATAAGAAATCCATTTTCAATGACATCGGCATAGGTGTTGTCGTTTTTTAAATAACGATAGGATATATTCCATTTCTTTTCTTCAGATTGGATAAAGTGCTGCCATTTCCTTTTTACCTGATCGATGAAACCTGGATGGATTTTATCGAACCATTCCTGAATTGGAGCACCATGATCGAATGATGCTGGATAGCCAAAAATATTCGAATAACTTGCGCCCCAGTAGATCAGTCCTTTTTTGATATCAAATTCATAAATGGCATCGCTCGTAGCCTTATTGACATATTCAAATAACTCCAGGCTTTTATAAAGTTCCTTTTCGTTATTCTTTTTTTCTATTATGACACCCAATAATTGAGCGAACCCTTCAAGAACCTGGAGTTCTTCACTACTTGGGGTGTATGGACGATTTCGATAAAAGGCCAAAACAGCAACAGGTTCTTTTGACTTATCAAGGACAGGAACAGAGGTACACGAAAGTAGGTTGTTTTCTTTGGTGATTTTTTTCACCGTTGCCCAATCATTATCGTTGAGGATGTCATGCGTAGTAACAGATCTTTTCTCAATAGCTGCTCTTCCGCAGCTACCCAAGTTTCGATGAAATTTCATTCCCTCAAGCTCTTGTATGTACGCTGTAGGTAAGGAATCCGTATATAAACTGCTGAACTTATTATTTTCCAGACACATTACTGAACATGTTACATCGGGATAAATTTTTTCAAGTCCTTCAGCAAATACTTTGGAAAGATGAAAAATATTGATGTTCTCATTCATTCCTATATTGAGCAACTTGCGATTGAGCGTATTTATAGTCTTATTTTGCTCTTGCTTAGAAATATCTTTTATCGTAACGGCTACGTAACGTCCCTGATTAGAAGTAACTCCAACCAATTTTAATTGTACTTCAAACGTCTTGTATTCAGCCGTTCTATTCACTAATAGGTTTATCTTATCAAAAAAATGATCTGTTTTACCTCTTATGATTGATCGCAAGTTTTCAACAATTTGATCGAATGGTGAATCCTTAAAATAATTGGTGATTACCTCATTTTTGCTAACAGACTTTTGGAAAAGTTCTTCAAAGATAGTGGATGCCTTTTCGTTGGCAGCAACAACGGTCAATAGTTCATCAACTAAAAGGCTTCCCTGTAAGCTGTTGTTCATGAGTGCTTCGAGGTAAGTTCTGTTTTTTTGAAGCAGTTTATCCTGGACCGTCAGTTTTTTATGTTCATTAGAAAATTCATCTTGGTTTTTTCTTTGGAGGTCTAATGCCTCACTAATGCGGTCAATCTGGTTTCGATAACGCTCGATCTCCTGAAATACGCTACCTTGTGATTCGCGTATGCGGTCCGCGTCGCTTTTTTCTATAAATCGAATAGTGATTTCGAAATGAACCTGTTGCGTTTGATCATCTATGAATTTCTCGACATTTATGTTAACACCTGGAAATGATACATCGGTTGTTTTGAGTGGAAAGTAACGCAGTATTTGCTTGCGTTCTGATAAAGCAATCTCACCGATTAACTTCATGAATGGATAGCGGAGTGAAGGAATAAAGTCACTTAAGTTATTGATTTGACCCTTGCAATCGGGGAGCAGCCACTTTGCGCAGTTTCCTTCCCAAAAAGTAATTTGAAACGATTGATCAACGAAGAGTTGAAAAGATTTAGACGAATCCGTATTCATAAATATTCCCCAAGATAAATTTAATGTCAATAAATGTAGTTAAAAAAAACGGATTTTAGTCTTAATAGTGCGATTAATCAAATGGAAGTTTTAGATTAACCTGATCGGAGTAGGACTTTATAACTGATTGGTTATCTTGGATTTCTATCCAGTGTACCTGGTCTAAACTAATAATAATCCAAAGCTCTACATAAAAACCATAAAGGGAATAAAGATAAATTCGGTGAACGCCAGATTGCCGACCTCCGATATATGTTCCGTCGATAAGTAAAAGTTCGTAACGCTCTTTGAGCCTCCGCGAGCGAAATTCTTTTTTTGTTAGTTTTTGCATTACTTTTGAACCGTTGAGAAAGTGAGTTGTACTGCTCAGTAAAAATAACAAGCATGAAATACTTATTGTTGTTATTCCTGTTAAATATTGCGATTTTGTCACTTGGACAGGTGACCAACAAAAACGTAAACCGCGCTGAGGAAGAAACGGTATCAAAGAAATCGAGTCAATCTGCTGGTGATAAGGACCTTTTAAATCGCAAATCAAAAAGGGAACAATCGAAATCAGCAGCAATTGAATATACGAGTCAGCAACTTGAATTGACGCTCATGAAGCGGAGACAAAATCCAGTGCGCAAAACGCCTTTATCTCAGGAGACAGAATTTATGGAACAAAAAGTTAATGAGTTGTCGGAATTGGCGCCCGAAAGCTTCGAGTTTCATCTCTATAGCTATTTAAAAACACCTTATAATTTTAAAGCACTAAATCATTTAAGAAAGGCAGAAGAACTATCAGCAACGAATTACGATGTGTTAACTTCCTTGACAGCGTATCATTTTATCTTCGAAAGTGACAAAATCACTCACTATTTGCGACAGCTCGATGCAGGTGGTTACTTTAAACCTAATTATCGCAGTTACGCCAAGCATGCGCTAGACCTTCTTCCTGAAAATGCTGTTTTGCTAACACATGGAGATAACGATACGTATCCGATGTTGATCCAGCAAAAATTAAAGGATATACGCGCAGATATTACTATCATTAACGTTGACTTTCTTCAAAGTGAGGAATACCGAAAACGCTTGAAAAATAAAGGGTGGTCTGTGCCCAATGCTAGAGTCGTAAACACAGAATTTGTTCATAATTTTGTGACAGCAAACGACGAACGATATATTTTTTTAGCGAACAGTATTCCAGGTTCTTACATTAAGTTATTTGAATTTTCAATTCATCCTTGTGGACTCTCTTTTTATGTAGGTAATGATAAAGCTGATTTCTGTAAACGGTTCAATTTTCAATTGTATCAGGATGTAACGAGTGAGTTACTGAAAGGAAAGGTAATGGATAATGAACAATTGCTTTTATCGAATAGTTTACCAGCTCTTTTTGAGCTGAGAAATAATTATTTGGACAACGGGAATAGATCGGGACTCGAAAAGTTGAATGAAGTGATCACTATCATTGGCAGGCAAACGCATCAACAAGAAAAAGTAGATCAGTTATTGAATCGATAGAGAGCCGTATGCGATTGTTCAAGACTAAATATAATAAAGAATCAGATGAACATTTGATGAAACTTGTGCGCAAGGGTGATCAACTGGCTTTTGATGAAATTTACAGTCGCTATGCTGCAAAATTGGCGTTCTATTTTACGCGTAAACTCAAACATGATCGGGAAAAGGGGGAGGATTTTGTTCATGATTTATTTGCCAAATTGATCGATCGACCACAATTGTTTGATACGCAACGCACTTTTAAAACATGGATTTATTCAGTCGCCAATAACATGTGTATCAACGAATATAAGAAAATGGCCGTACGTTCGAATACGACGAACGGTGTTGCTCATGATTTGCCCATCGCTGACCAAAATAAATCTATTGATGAGCAGGTAACGGAAAAAGATTTTAAATCTGATTTAGAGCAAGTGTTAGAGCGGTTGGATGATAAACACCGGGAAGTTTTCGTAATGCGGCATATTGACGGACTCTCTGTGAAGGAAGTAGGTGCGATCATTGATGTGAGCCCTGGTACAGTTAAATCGCGGTTGTTTTACGCTACTAAAAAGGTGGCACAGGCACTAGCGCAATACAACCCAAAAGAAACGACAGATCATGAATAGAACTATAGAACAACTTATTAAAACGCGCACTTTTCAGTCCCTTTCTCCTGAAGAACGAGAGCAAATTAGAGAATGGGCGAGTACTGAGGACGAATTTGAGCAAATGAAACAAGTGCTCATCAGTGCACAATATATGGCTGAAAAGTCAGCCAAAACACCAGCCCCATCGGTTAAACGACAATTAGATGAAAGGTTTAAAAATAAGTACAGTGCTGATCAAGTAAAAGGTTGGCGACGATTTATGCGGCAATTGTGGCCAGAGGAACAGCCTTTATTCTTTCGTCCCGCATTTCAGGTTGGCGTAGTTGTATTGCTCGTGGCATTTACACTGCCGTTTTTTGAACGTGAATCGGTGAAAATAGCTGAACAATCTTATGACCCTTCCACAAGTGAGGCTATTGAAGAGTTACGTGAGAAAAAAAGATCCTCGAAACCTGAGGAAGAAAAACGTGAAATAAGGGTGCAAAATGAGCAGCGACGAACAGGTGAAGATAAGGGTTTATCAGACAATGAATTTGAGACGTCTCCTCAAAAGAAAAGTGAAGAAAAGCGCACTACTGACTCAAAAAGACCTCAGGTAAACAAGGATAATGTCGAGGAAAACATTTCTCAACAGGTGGATGACCGTGTTCGAATGGCGGAACCAACAGATAATAGACGTGACCAAATGGGAAGTCAACCAGTATCAGAAACTATCTCAGCCGCTCAGGAAGAATTAGTAGATGGTGAGAGTAAACAGCGATCGATGAAAAAAGACGAGTCCTCATTGTTACAAAAGGAACAGCAAAAAGTAGAGCCTGCTGCCACCGTTGATCTGCTTGTGAGCCTCTATTAATGCTATGTTTTAATTAGCTGAAACATCGAGTGGTGAGCGTGCGAGGATATCATACTTTTTTCCTTCTCTTTTCATAAATCGTTGCCAGATATCTTCAATGGTATGATCCATAATTTCACCTGCGTTTAAAACAGGTGCTACTAACCATGTATTCCGTTGGATTTCCTCATCGAGTTGACCACCAGTCCAACCTGAATACCCCAAAAAGAAACGCACTTGTCGCGATGAAATTTGATCCTCTTGAATTAGCTGCATGAGCATGTCGTAGTCGCCACCAAGAAAAATACCATCATCAACTTCGACGCTATTCGGAAGTAACTCTCCCAACGTATGGATGAAATAAATGCTTTCGGTTTGTACTGGTCCGCCGATGCTTACATTCGTTTTAATGTCGGGAAAGTTTTTGGCAACATCTGCCAGGTTTAAGTCAAGAAAATTGTTGAGAACAAAGCCAAAAGTACCGTTTTCATTGTGTTCACAAAGATAAATGACCGATCGGCCAAAATAATCATCATCAGAAAAGGGATCGGATAGAAGTACTCGTCCTTTTCTGGGTTTTCGTTTGTTTTGAAATGAAAAATCCATAACCCTTTAATGTTTTACTCAATAATACTATTTCTTTTTCATTTTTCATACATTTTGGTTTATTAAGTCGTTTTGAACGGTGAAGCTTGACATCGTTGATGCTCATCAGGAAAATTAGTAGGACTGAAGTAGACCTTCTTCGTTGAATCTTGAAAAGCGACTTGCTCTTCTAAAGTTTTAGTTCCTTGATCAG
>CAJXMN010000117.1 GCA_913056215.1 uncultured Flavobacteriales bacterium
ATTCCCTTCTCAACTCTCCTTGACCTCTCGAACAGAACTTGAAGAGGAGCGCCGTTTGTTTTACGTTGCTATGACGCGGTCTGAACAATCGTGCACACTTTCATACGTTGTCAGTCGTTATCGTTGGGGGCAATTAATCACGGCAGAACCGAGTCGCTTCATCGATGAAGTTGATCCGATATACGTAAATCGAGAACAAGAGACGCGTGGACATTCGGGTGGGAAATCACTCAGTGGTCACAAGCGTCCATCGACAGATCGTTCACCTGGATTTGGCATGATGGGGCGCCCTAAAGGCAGTTTAAAACCGCTCAAAGAAACTGGTGGGGCACCAAAAACAAGTGCTACTTCTAAAGGTGGAACGACAAAGGAGCTTAAAGTTGGCTATAACGTAATTCACAGTCGCTTTGGAAAAGGCAAAGTCACAGCGTTGGAAGGCACTTCACCTGATCAAAAAGCTACTGTTTTCTTTCCTCGGGTAGGACAGAAGAAGCTTATCTTAAAGTTCGCTAAGCTCGAAGTTGTCGATTAAAATCGACTTCGTCTCCAGTAATTTGGTGTCATCTATAAGTAGTAGGTAATATCTGATCACTGTTGATCTATCACCAATCACTCAATTGAATCCTCCATTGAAGCAACGAGGTTTCTCACAGCCTTCTATTTTATTAAATTGAGGGAGAAGATTAAATTAAAACACGATGTCAAAAACTGCTTCTCCTCTTTTACACGAGCTTATTCACCATTTATCGAAAAGTGAAAAGCGCTATTTTAAACTACACGCTTCTCGCCATACTATTGGTAAAGAAAATAATTACGTCAAAATATTCGACTACATCGCGCAACAGGACGAGTATGATGAAGAATTGCTTTTTGAACATTTCAAAGGCGCATCTTTTCTCAATCAATTTTCAATTTCCAAAAAACGGCTTTATGACCAAATCATAAAAGCTTTAAACAGCTACCATACAGACAATTCTGTTACCTCGAGTATCTATAAAAATTTACATAGTGCTGAAGTACTATACAAGAAGGGGTTGTATGAACACGCGATGCGTCAATTGAAATCTGCACATCGCCTTGCTAAAAAACACGAAAAAATCACGCTCCTTCAGAAAGTCGAATTGGAAATTGATCAAGTTAACGAATCGACAGGGTATACGACAACTTCAGAAGAGGAGCTTGAACAACAGACCAAATCCTGGAAAAACACAAATACAGCACGCGTTTATTATAAAGAGCTCTGGTTGTTGAAATCAAAGCTTTTTATTCGACTGAATCGCTTAGGACCATCACGCTCTGAAGCTGAACAAGCGTCTTTCCAATCTATTTTTCGTGCGTATAAACAACTCTCCATTCCCGCTCATCAAACTTTTGAAAATGAACACCTGGCCAATCATTTTGAGAGTGCTTATTACTTTGCCGTTTTAGACAAAAAGAACTCGCTAAAATGTTTAAAAAAGAACATGCGCTTATTCCAAACTGAAAAGAATAAGATTAAACAGCACCCTGACCTTTATTTATCGCTGCTCACCAATATCATCCATTTGGAATCCACAATTGGAGAAGAAAAGAACATCCATGCCTATCTCGGAGAGCTCCGCACGATGAAACAACGCTATAAGATAGCGTCTGATGAAGACTTCGACATCAAGCATTTTTCAAGTTCTTCAAGTATCGAACTCTTAATTTACATCCAACAAGCACATTTTAATAAAGCCGTCGCACTCGAACAAAAATTGATCAAAGGCATCCAGTTATATGAACACGGCATTACTCCTATCCGCAAAGCTTACTTATATTTTAATCTCGGGATTGCCTTTTTTGGAAATGAAGATTATAATTCAAGTCTAAAATGGATTAATGCTATTCTCAATGCACCAGATTTGAATCAAAAAGAGGATATTATTATTTACGCACAACTTTTGCACCTCATCATTCACTATGAATTAAATAGTGAGCAACTCCTTCCCTACGCCATCAAGAATACGCTGCGGCAAATTCGTAAACACGGAGGAGATGCATCCTTTGAGTCTACTTTTATTAGTTACTTAAGAAAAGTGATTAATGCCAAATCCTCTTTTGAATCAGAAACTATACTGCGCAAAGCTCTTGAAGAACTTACAGCATTTAATGAAAACCCATACTCTACCGTTGCTTTTGAATATTTTGACTTCAAAAGCTGGATGCTATCAAAAATAAAACGGAAAGGGTTTAAGACCATCAAGCGAGAAGCTTATCTCAATAAGTCCGCATAACCTCACGTCCCTGTCCGATTACCAATTAATGGGGTTTGATCCTTTCTCGTCTCCGACAGTAGTTTCCGGACCATGTCCGGTGTAGATTAATGTTTTTTCGGGTAACGTAAAGATGCTATTATTGATCGTCTTTTTAAGTGTCTCAAAATCACCTCCAGGCAGATCAACCCGACCGTAGCTTCCTCTAAAAATAATATCGCCTCCAATCAAAATATTTTCATCGGCGTTATAAAAGGCGACGTGCCCAGGTGCATGTCCCGGACCAAACAACACTTTAAATTGGATATCTCCAAAACGCAATTCTTGCCCCTCTTCTAACCACTCGTCCGGTTGTGGTGATGATTCAAATAACGTTAACCCGTAAAGTTGTGCACTTTGTTCACCCATATTCAGGGTGATTTCATCTTCTTTATGCAAATATAGTGGTACATCAAATTGACTTTTAATATATGCTATTCCCATAATATGATCCAGATGAGCGTGGGTATTGATAATAGCTTTGAGTTCAATATTTTCTTTTTGAATAAAATTCTTTAGCGCTTCTTTCTCCTCTTGAAAATAACATCCAGGATCAATGAGGACGCCATTTTTTTTGGCATCAGTGACCAAGTAAGTATTCTCTTGAAGAGGGTTCAGCGTAAACTTATTTATTTTCATGTCTTTGCGTATTTCAATTTTAGTTTTCTAACAAATATATAATCCAATCCATCCATGGAAAGATCTGCTACAATGATATCGTGCAACACAAACCAAAGCAGAGCAGACAAACATCACTTCACCTACATCAGCCTATTCCAAATTAACGAAGCTTCCAATAAAAACCGATTATGACGGTTACAACTGTAAGTAAATAATGCTTCATGATACTGCGTTAGCACAAAAATAATGAAAGAATACGATGTGGAATAAAAATCATGCTCTGCTCGTCCATGTAGGGAATTATCCCGCTAAAACGGGCACATTATTCGTCATAAATTGTAAATTCGTTTTAAAACATTAAGGTCATGACCATTTCTTCTCTTTTGATATTGGTTTTTATTGGATTATTCGGAGGAATTTTGAGCGGTTTTATTGGCGTAGGAGGAGGAATACTTATTGTTCCTATGCTTATATATGCTTTCGGCTTTTCACAGCACATGGCCCAAGGAACATCCTTATTTTTGATGCTTCCTCCCATTGGAATATTAGCTTTTTATAACTACTACAAAGCTGGAGAAGTGAATATTTTATACGGGTCTATTATTGCGCTCACATTTGTAGTGGGTGGTTATTTTGGATCAAAGCTATCTCTTCGTTTATCACCTGCGGTGGTCAAGACCTTTTTTGGGTTCATCATGGCCTATGTTGCATTTAGAATGATTTACACCGGAATAATTGATTGGAGACATGAATAATACTATACAGACAAAAATTATCAACAAAACGACAGCATTGCACGAAAAGGTAATTGCTTATCGGCAACATTTGCATCAGCATCCCGAACTTTCGTACCAGGAACACGAAA
Source organism: uncultured Flavobacteriales bacterium (assembly GCA_913056215.1). Classification (GTDB taxonomy): domain Bacteria; phylum Bacteroidota; class Bacteroidia; order Flavobacteriales_D; family Crocinitomicaceae; genus Brumimicrobium. The sequence goes on from CAJXMN010000117.1 coordinate 3,760, forward strand.
CCATGAAATACATCTCCAAGCAATTGGATGCGATAGGTATTGAACATCAGACGGGAGTCGCAGATACTGGTATCGTCGCTATTATTCGCGGCGAGCAGCATTCGGCTGATGCACCTTGTGTGGGACTACGTGCAGACATTGACGCTTTACCGATTCAAGAAGAAAATGAAGTGCCCTACAAATCCCAGAACAATGGAGTCATGCACGCTTGCGGCCACGACGTACACACTTCTGTTTTATTGGGTGCAGCTGAAATACTCCAGGAAATGAAATCCGATCTTCCAGATCCCGTCAAATTAATTTTCCAGCCGGGAGAGGAGAAAAATCCAGGTGGTGCAAGTTTAATGATAAAAGCAGGTTGTCTGAAAAACCCTGATGTCAAAGAAATGTACGCTCTGCATGTCTTTCCGGATATGCCCGTCGGTAACATTGGCACTAAAGAGGGGCTTTACATGGCTTCATGTGACGAGGTTTATATTGATATTTATGGTAAGAGCGGTCATGGAGCAACCCCTCACGAAACGATTGACAGTATTTTAGTTGGTGCAGAAATTGTGACTTCACTGCAGCAAATTGTAAGTAGAAAATGTGACCCAAAAATTCCGTGTGTATTAAATTTTGGCCATTTTGAAGGATTGGGTGCCACCAACCTCGTTCCGGCTCATGTCCATATCAAAGGTACTTTTCGTACGATGAATGAAAGCTGGAGAGCTAAGGCATTGGATCAAATCGTTTCTCAGGCAGAACACATTGCAAAAGCTCATGGCGCAGAAGCCAAAGTTGAAATCAGTAAAGGTTATCCGTTTCTGGAGAATAATGCTGTCTTAACACGTAAATTTATTGAGAAAGCAGAAACTTGGTTAGGAAAAGCATGTGTCCATGACTTGCCAATCCGTCTAACAGCAGAAGACTTTTCTTTTTATGCACAAGAAATCCCTACTTGTTTCTTTCGGATTGGTGTGCGTAATGAGGAACGAGGCATTGTCCATGGTGTTCATAATTCGCAATTTGATATTGACCACGATGCTCTTAAGATTGGAATGCAGATGATGGTCATGGCCTGTTTGGAATAATGGTTTATCAATGGAGATTGAAATAAAAAAAGGAGATTCCCGAAGAAATCTCCCTGCTCATTTTCACTAATTATCTATGAATGATCCAATGATGAGCATTATTGGATATTTAAAATTCAATTACTGAACCACGAGTACTCTTAGTTCTAGTCCGTTACCAAGGTTTACGTTACCGCCTGTTCCGTTATAAATAGAAACCTTGATTACGTTTGTGTTTGTGACATAAGTGGTCATCTGACATCCTTGAAGACCCGTATCAATAGAACCTACTACGATATTTCCGAAATCTACTCCAGTAAGGGGAATAGCCGGTGAAATCCAGGTATCTCCATTAGCAATATTATTTGGGTTGACGTTACCAGCTACAGCACTATTAACACCTTGGACACCTGAAGATATTTCGATACCACCAGCAGTATTATTGATAACTATTCCAGATCCAGCTGTAAGTGAGTCAAGTGTAAATCCAGTTCCATTTCCGATAAGTAATGTACCATTGGCTGCAGTACTTGCGTCAATACCAGTTCCACCATTATCAACGGGTAAAATACCATCCACTTTAGTCGTAAGATCTATCGTAGCATTGGCGATATCTTCATTTAAAATGGTCTCATTCAGTATTTCGTCTGTGGTAACTTCACCGACACCTATATCGATCGCCTGAATTGATTCATTCAAGATGGTGCGCGAATCAATAGCCCCCGTATTCACATCTTCATTCAAGATCGTAGAGTCCTCGATAATACGCGTATCCACTGATCCAGTACTTATGTCTTCATTAAGAATTGTAGAGTCTAGAATGACACGCGTATCAACTGATCCCGTACTCATATCCTCATTAAGAATTGTAGAGTCTAGAATGACACGTGTATCCACTGCACCTGTGCTGACATCCTCATTCAATATAGTTGAGTCTTCAATCACTCTTGTGTCAACCGATTCAGTGCTCATATCCTGATTGAGGATTGTTGAATCCAGAATTTTTTCAGTAGTAATCGCGTCATCTGCAATATCATCAGTGTAGTATGCATAAGGCACTGCCATAAACTTTTGATTACTGACCTCTTCAAAGTCACCGTCATCACCAATGGCAATTTCAACTTTCAACCACTGATCACCATTGATCCAGGGCATTTCGAGCAACTCCGTGTAATCCGTTTCCGGAGTCACTTCTCCTGTACCAATATTCAGGGAGAACAGACCATCATCGTTGGTCGTCGTTGAATGTTCTTCCTGATAATAGATGTTACCATCCATACCACTTGTTATGGTAAATTTAACACCAATATCTTTGTTGTACAATGGTTTTCCGACAACATCTTTACCGACTGTTTCTTTTCCATCCGTGTCAATTGCCACAGCCTGATAATTAATTCCTTCTAAATCTGCAATCTGCTGTGAATATGCCATACAGCTCATAAACACTAAAATTGCGGTGAGTATTTTGTTATATCGTTTCATAATATTTAATTTTTATAATTGTGATTACTTAATATCAAAAGCGAGACCTAACGTCAATCCCATCAATTGATTTTGTGATTCCTGATTTTCTACTGTTTCAATATTTTGAAGTCCTAACATGTAGTTGAACTGTCCGTAAATTGAAACAAAATCATTGATGCGGTAATCAACACCCGGAGAGATGAACAATCCATAGTCCAGTTTTTCTAACTCACCGCTATTGATGATGTCAAAATCTTCATGATTCAGCGTTTGAGTGGCGCGCAGCATGTACCCCATATAAGGAGATACAGCCAAATAGGCGCTCAGTTTATCAAATGAGTAGCTATATCCCAAGTTAATGCGTGCATCAAAATATTGGAAGTCCCACGAATAGTTTGCATCATCATAATTGAGTGATGCTCCCGCGCGGCGCATACCGATCTTAGCACCCGCGTACATACCAAAATCAAATTCGTATCGATAACCGAGACTATAAGAGCCAGAATAATTAGGCTGATATCCTTCATCGCGAACGCCTTCGCTATTAATGAATTTAAAATTTGTCATATTTTGTGACGCGTCAATGGTGACTTTAGACTGACCTTGTACATAATTTGCAGACAATCCAAAAAAACCAAGGCTCACAATAAGTAGTTTAGCATATTTTTTCATAGTATTCTTTTTATTTTGAAATAATTAATTTTCGTTTAAACATGGCTCCTTTTTCTGATTGTATCGTAACGAAGTAAATCCCGCTCGACCATGAGGCACTGGAAAGCTCTTTTGAGCGGAAGTGTTCAACTTTTCGATTATAAATCACCTCGCCATTCAAGTTTTGAACAACCACTCGCGCTCCTTCCAGCGACTGATCAATCTCAACAGTGAAACTTTCACTAGCGGGGTTGGGATAAATCTTTCCTGAAATAAGGAAGTCCTCACCACTTTTCTCCACGTGGTAGGTTCGCGACTGAATGAATCCAGATCGGACCGGAGCATTTTTCGCATCGCCAATTGTTTGTGATTGACCAGCAGATTGCTCAATCAATATTTTTGAAGCTGTAGTACTTGCGCTTCCATAAGCATTGATGGACTGGCGCGCAACACCCTGGCAAAATGCATTTGTCCCAAACAAAAGCACCACAACCAATAGTTTAGCACCAATAAGTAGTTTCATAATGTATTGCTTTTAGTTCACTAGCATCAACGTATAAATTCAAAATTATGGTTGTCTATAAAAAATAGAATATAAAGATTATATCAGTCCGGAACCTTATCAATTAGCTTAGAAGTACTCTATGTTCCAATGAAACCAGATCAATCGGTGCGACTTATACGTTGTCGAAAGGCTACTTTTGAAATCAGGGGGGAGGAACACATCTAAGGAGTAGTTTTAACCATTCATCTGGAATCGTTGATCTCGTAGTGTGTATTCACCAACATTGCTCGTCTTAGAGTTTTAAATATATGATTATCTATTCCAGTAGTAAGGATGTAGTTTTAAACCTATAACTTACGAGCTATACCGAAAGAAAGTTGTACGGCGTGCGCATAGGTAGAAAAGTAGTTAGCAGGAATATCCTGGTTACCTCTAAAAATATTAAACGTACCCCACTGATTGTTTAAGCTCGTATTGAGCTGCC
>CAJXMN010000118.1 GCA_913056215.1 uncultured Flavobacteriales bacterium
CAAGTTTACTCCACCGCAACACAAAAGGAAGTAGTCGCTGAAGACCACATTCTGCTGGAAGACGATGTTGAGTTTACAGCATCGGGGAGCGGACAGGCAGATTTGCGGATAGAACCTTCACCATTCGATGTGGTGGCGTATGTATCGGACTTGAATACTGTACCAAAATTTTCCAAATTCGAGTTGGGAATCAAACCGCCGGATACCGTCTTAACTCAAGTACAAAACTTCCTTGACGCTACAGGGAATAAAGCCTTAAACCCATTTTTATCCGATGATGTGGAAATAATTGCTGAATTTTATACTGAATTTGAAATTGCGGGAACAACCTATCCCATTTCAAAAAAAAGACACGGTTTTTTTACCAAAGAAGTAGACCGCGACATATCTAAATTTGATGATTTGTATAATGACCCTTATCTAAATGATGCAAATTTCTACACTGGGCAGGCGTATGACTCTCTTGGTGGAGGCTGGTCAGTATCGCAGAGTACTTATCCTTTCCGCATTCGTTTTGCTCCTCCGAAAACGGGAGCGTGGGAGTGTGATATTACCATAATTATCAACAACGGGGCAATTGTTTATCAAGCGCCTACCTTTGAATTTGAGGTTGTAAATTCAAACTACAAAGGATATTTAAAGGTGGATAACAATAATAGGTTCTTCAAAAGAGAAGGCGAATCTTTTATGCCTTTGGGAATAAATTACTCGTGGCCAGGTGGTGGTACGAAACGCAACTACCCACTGATGACGCCAGGAGAAAATTTAACGCTTGCGTCCCAGTATTATACTCGAACAGCCCCCATAGCGGCTTACGAGGCCTACTTGCGAAAAATGGACACACTGGCGGACTACGGAACGAATTACTTTCGTCTCATCATGAACCCGTGGTCGCTGGATGTTGAATATGAAAAACTCGGCGATTATTCCGATCGCCAGCATATCGCCAAAGAAATGGATTTGATTGTGGAACGCGCCCGTAGCAACGGTATGATGATTCACTGGAACCTGATGACGCATTTTATGTTTCAAAATGAACCGTACAGTATACAAGCTTGGGACTGGACGCAGCATCATAGCGACGGCAGCGATCTGTATTGCTATAGATCAGACCCACAACTCCAGCTCAACGAAGAAATCGAGTGGTTCACCAATCCACTGAGCAAGAAGTACTACAAAGAACGCTTGCGTTACATTGTAGCACGTTGGGGGTACTCACCAGACATTGCAGCCTTCGAGCATTTCTCTGAAGTTGACCAGATTGGTGGTGGAGGTGCTGGTGATAATGATACTAATTATGTTGATTATGGATATCAAAGTGAAATCGCTGCGTGGCATGCTGAAATGTCGGATTATTTAAAAGAAGAACTGGAGGTTGAACAATTGATTTCTCCCAGTTATACGAGAGATGTTGATGACCCTTTTTCTAGCACAGCGGCAGGTGAAGGGCAAGATAATCTGGACTATTCTTTTTCATTAGAAAATATTGACATGGTCAATTATAATAATTATGATGAAGGGTCTCATTACGATGGAGATGATTATCCAAAATCATACAATTTTTTCGCTGAATATAAAAATGATGATGACGAAGTAGTTTATAACAGACCGATATATGATGTTATGAACCATAGCACGAATGGACTTTTTGACCCGTACTTCGCGGTAGGAAGAGGAGAGTTTGAAAAACCCGTGATGTACTCAGAGGCGGGTTCGATGCCGATTTGGGGGTGTGATGATCAAGAGGTAGAAATTCAGCGCGAGATATACAAAGCAGTTTTTTCGGGGTTGGCCGGTTACCTGGAGTGGGAAATTCAACGAAAAAACTATTACTTTGACTTTCGACCGCTGAAGTCTTTTCTCAGCGGAATCAATTATGAATCACTGGATTTACACCCTGGATTTGTCGAGTTAAATAATGGCGAATGGATTGCCAAGCAACCATACATAGATCGAGCGATTGGAAATAATGTGGATCTCACCTATTTGAGGTCAGAGGATAAGAGCTTTGCCCTGGGTGTAATTACCAATAGAACGTACAACTATATCACAAGAGGTGGATGTTATGCATCTAATTATTACGATGAAAATAATAATTATTTTGGGTCAATTAATAATGAAGAGGTAGAAAGCGATATCTTCATACCAATCAGTGAAAACCTCTCGAATCGACTGAAGTTATCGAACATGGACAATGACACCTACAAAATTGAATATTTTGACTTGAACAACAATCCGTTGAATATCATCTCATTCAGCAATGGAAAAAAGGTACGGATCCGCTATCCTGAACTCACGGAAAAAAACTGGATGATTTTATTCAAAGCAGAAAAATATAACTCAAAGTCATTAGAAACACATCAGGAAGATACTATAAGTAGTGATTTGATTCGGGACAAATCAGTTGTGCTGTATCCAACACCTGCAAAAAATCGACTGACCATTGAGTGCAATAAAGAAATACAAGGTATTCAAGTGCTCAATACGATGGGGGAAGGTGTTATGCAGGTAAGTAGCAACGCAATAAAAAGCGCCACGAGTGGAGAGCTTCTCGTAAGCCCATTAAGTCCCGGAGTTTATCATATACAACTATTTTTCCAGGATGGGTCGGCAGTCGTTAAAAAATTCATCAAACAATAACAAAAGAAGGGTATGAATTTAAATTTCCTCAATAATAAAAGCGCTAAGCAAAACATCAAAAGTAATTTGTGGTTGGTGACCTTACTTCTGGTTATAGTTGGAATTAGTTTTAGCTGTAAAAAGTACACAAAGGAAGAGGAGCAGTACAGAATCACTGTTGAAAGTAATGTTCCATTAAAAGAGGTTTCGTACGTAATAACCAAGCCTTATAAAGGTAGATTTGTTGGAGTTGATGCTTTTGCATCTGTTTTGTCTGATGGGTTTTTAAAACCTTTGAACGATTACGAATATGTACTTGATACGAGTTTAATAACTGATAAAATTCACTCCATAGGAATAAGACATCCTTTTGATGCATTATCAGGAGATAGTGTAGATCCAGTAGTAAATGCAACAATGATTAGAACGAAAACGAATGAAGTTCTTTTTGAAAAGTCTTTTCATGAAGATTACGAGATTGGTAGCTTTAGGATTAACCTCTAATTCCTTTTTATGACTAATTTATGCTCAAAGATTTCAACATTGTGTGTCCTTTTAATGTATGTTCTTAACACCAGCTACGGTCAAGTTTCAAAAATTGTTTCGTTTAACAGCGCTATTGGTGTTTATCAAACCAAAGTATATGAATTAACTCGCCCAAATGGTAATAAATACCTTACTGAGTCTACAGACTATAAACGTTTCTTCGACCAACATGGTCTTAATTCGAAGTACGGGTTGGGTTTTGAGTGGAAGTGGAATTGGCTCTCAATAAATTTGGGTGTATACTACAGCAGGAGCTATAATAATTATGCCTATGAACACCGATACAAGACAGATAATCTATACGGTAAGTATAAGGTGAAAGAGAAATTTACTGCCTTAACTTTTGATCCGCTCGTAAAAATAAGGGTTTTTAAAACAGAAAAATTCCGGTTAAATGGTGTTGTTGGAATGGAAATGGAAAACGTAATCAACTATATCCAAACCGAAAGATCCATCAACATTGGAATTGTTGAAAACGGTAAATATACGGCAATGAGCAATACGATGAATAAAAACAGGATTGTTGCCAACGGTTATACTTTAATTTTAAGGCCTTTTGCTGGAATTTCAGGCACTTTTGATGTAAGTGATCGTCTGATACTTGAGGTTCGCCCAATAGTGGCTGATATACTATCAGGTAATCCGAATTATATACTTGACTTTGAACCTTATTCTGGTGGAACATACCGAAACGCTCAACTCAATTACTCGTTGGTGCTTTCATTGGGGTATAAGTTGTAGTTAAAAAACATTGCATGAGCATGAATTCAGGGACACAAGATGTTGAATATGAAAACCCCGTGATGTACTCAGAGGCGGGTTCGATGCCGATTTGGGGGTGTGATGATCAAGAGGTAGAAATTCAGCGCGAGATATACAAAGCAGTTTTTTCGGGGTTGGCCGGTTACTTGGAATGGGAACTCCAGCGAAAAAGCTATTATTTTGATTTTCGACCAATCGCAGAATTTCTACGCAATATTGATTTGGAAGAAAGATCTTTTCATTCTGGATATACAGAGTTAGATAATAATGATGAATGGATAGTTAAAGAAAAGTATGTAAACGATGGTTTGTCCAATCGCAAAAGCGTTGATTTGACTTATTTGAGGTCTAAAGATAAAAACAGCGCTATAGGCGTGATCACCAATAGAACATTTAATTATAATTCGATGGGGGGGTGCTATGGATTCATACCTGACCCTGAAGACCAGGAAAACTTAACTCCCTACACGTATACCTTTAATAATCCAGACCAGGTCCCCAGTTTAATAGGTTCTCCATATTCTTTTGAATCAATTAGTGAAGACAACTCTAACCGTATTAAACTTAGGAACATGAAGTTCGGTAATTATGACATCACTTATTACAAATACAATTCGGTTAAGAATATAATCAAGTTATCATCTGGCATGGGGCCAAAAGTTAAATTGGATTATCCTGAGTTGAACGAAGACAATTGGATTGTATTATTTAAGGCAGAGAAAAGAAATCAAAAGAAATCTGTCAACGGGAAAACTTCTGGGTCAAATACAGAAGTAGAAAGACGAAATGTAAATGAACTAATTATTCAACCTAACCCGACAAATAAAGTTGTGACTTTAACAAGTCATTACAGAATGAAAAGCATTGAGGTTCTTGATGCAACTGGTAGGACTATTTTAGAACAAAAAGTTAATAAAACATCGTGCACTGTGAACCTAAATAAATTTAGTTCAGGTATTTACTATTTCAAAATTTTATTAAAAACAGGAAATGTAGAAATAAGAAAAGTGGTTAAAAAATGAAAAATATTTTTATAATTATAACAGTATTTCTAATTATTCTCGGTTCTTGTAGAAAATATAAATCGTCGACCAAATGCACCGTAGAGTTTGTTGCTAACCAACCAATAGACAAGGTAAGTTACGGCTTTAATGGAATAAAATATCAAGGATTTAATGCTTTCGGTGAGGTGATTAGCTCAGGAAAGCTTTATAAAATAGACCCTTTCCACTTTAAACTCGATACCGTAATAAATCGAAATGAGTTGAGTAGTTTAACTTTAAAGAGCCTTCTAGAAACTGACACGATAAATGAAGCGGATTATCAAGTCATCATGACGTTAGGTGCTGATGGTATTGTTTATGAAAAGAGGTTTAAAGGGGCTTACTCCACAGGATCTTTTATCGAATTCTAAAATAGAAAAAATGAGATTATCATTATTTAGTACATTCGGGAGGACTTTTCTTTTAGGCATACTCACAACTTTATTCAATTTCAGCTACGGTCAAGAGTCAAAATATATTTCCGTCTTTTCCGAAATAGGATTTTATAAACCAGTTATTTACAACTATACCTCTTCTGAGAACGTGTTCATCCCTTCTACAGGTGATAACATAACCATAAATAATGAATTCACGCCTAAAGAAACAAATTACGAATCATTATTTGCTAAGTATGGATTAAGTCATAAATACGGAGTTGGTTTTGAGCAAGAATGGGATCATTTATCCTATAGTATAGGGCTATCTTATAGTACGAGCTTCAATAGTTTTAGCTATGATCATTTATATGAGGAAAATAATTATTATGGAGTTTACGAGGTTAAAGAGAAATTTAATACCATTGTAGTGGAGGGTTTGTTACAATTGAAGATGTACAGTTTACTTGAAGATCAATTAAAGTTTTATCTTGCAGGTGGTGCTGAAGTATCCAACTTGATTCGATACAAACAAACAATGAGACAGATGCAGGTAGGGAAAATGCAAAACGGAATGAAAAATGAATCCCTTTTTTTTAGAAACACGAATGCTCTTGTCAGAATTAATTATTTACTATTTTTGAGACCAAAAGCGGGTGTAATGGTAAAATGGGATTTGAATAGTCAATTAAGATTGACGTTGTCTCCGTCGATCGTTTTTGCGAGCCAAACCAATGAAAAAATGAAATTTTCGAGCTTTTCCACATATAGTAGTGGTGAATACCGCTCCTCCTTTACATTGTCAACGCTATTTTCTGTGGGGTATAAACTTTAACTGGTCATAGAATGTATAATTACCACAAAACTAATCATAGAATGAAAATAGTCATCACACTTTTAACTTCTTTGTTTGTAATTTGTTCTTGTAAGAAAAATACTTCAATTAAAAATTTGAAAATTTCTTTTAGTTCCGAAGCTCCAATACTTATTGCCCAGTATTTCGTGAATACTGATGAACATGAATATTATTACCCACCAATTTGGCCGAATGGTGGAGTCACAAACTTCCAATATAATTCTTTTGAAGAAACTTCTAGCAACCTTTACAAGACTCATGTTTCGGTAGATATGTCTGCTGAATACATAGGGATTTACACTAAAATAGACACCGCTTATTTAAGTCCGGGCGAAACAGCTACGTACGAAATTACAATTGTTGATCAACAAACTGGAGCCATCAAATATGAACGAAAAACGGAAACTACTGAAAAATACAATCGCGAATTAATTCAATTATAGATGAAAGCACAAAGGTTCATACTTATTTTTTTGGCGCTGACCGCACTTCATTTACCTGTTTTTGGTCAGTATTCGAAAGCGCTTTCGCTTACTTTTGAGTCGTCTTTTTATGAGCCTAAAGACTATTTGGGGCATTTCGAGAAACCCGCTATTTTAGAGCGTGTTGGTTTTACACATGATATAGGGGCGCGGTATTTATTATCAAAAAATAAATCAACTTTTTCTTTTGGAGTACATTATCAACGTGCACTTTTAAATTACACCGAAGGTGCTATCGAAACAAACGGGAACTCTACTGTCGAGCATGAAAGGGAGGAGTCATTCGACATCGCCGCTCTCAGTATGGAGTATCTTTATCAAATAGGTCAAAAAAATAAGGTTCATTCTTTTTACCTTTCTTTTGGTCTGGAGATTTCTTATGCTTTTCACTATCAAAAACGGAAAGAAGCACATAGATCAATCCATTATATTCCATCAAGTACAAAGCCTTTATTGGAACGGGAAATTCTTTATGTAAGCAATGAAGAAAGTACTTTTGAGGTCAATCGATATGGTTTAGAACAAATATTCTTGCGACCCAGGGCGGGTTTTGTATATTCAAGAGCAATAAATGATCAATTCTCACTTGATGTCGGCACCCATTTTATTTTGGGAAGCGTAATCAATCAAGAAGAAGAGTTTGGAGGTAGTACGTGGGCTTACGAGTATGACAACGGCGATATGAGAGATTGGTGGTCATTTAGTTTACGGGTTGGGTTGAGGTATAGCTTGTGAAGGTTTGAATCGTCAAGAGTTTGCTTATAAATTTTGTCTAAAATTGGAACGGTGGTGCAAAATTGAAGCAATCAACTCTAAAAATTCAACTTAAACGTCCTCACGATGAATACAACATCCGTTATGAATTTAGACCTGATACGTATTTGGAGGAGTGATTTGCAAAAACACCAAAAAAACCCGAAATTTATGTCATGAACACACACCGCCATCACAACATGTTCTGGGGAGTAGCCGGCGCCCTCGACTGGCAGCAAAAACGCGTTGACCCTGAAGTCCGCGACTTGTCCATCTACCAGCGCGTAGCTGAATTTGTGGACGG
>CAJXMN010000119.1 GCA_913056215.1 uncultured Flavobacteriales bacterium
GCCGAAGGCACTACATTAGGCGCCGATAATGGCATAGGCGTAGCCGCTATAATGAGCATCCTGCAAGCCGATAACATAAAGCACGGCCCCATAGAGGCTTTGCTTACTATAGATGAAGAAACCGGTATGACGGGAGCGAAAGATTTAGACGAGTCTATACTAGATGGTGAAATTTTGTTGAATTTAGATACCGAAGAAGACGATGAGCTGAGTATTGGTTGTGCTGGTGGAATTGATACTAATACACATTATGAATACGAACAACTATATTCATTAGAAGATACACAGGCATTCAAGGTTGAGATCAAAGGTTTAAAAGGTGGACATTCGGGAATGGATATTGATAAAGGGCGAGCCAATGCGAATAAATTGATGGCGCGGCTATTAACTTTAGCCAATGATGATTTGATGTTGCATTCTTTGGAGGGTGGAGGACTTCGCAACGCTATACCTCGTGAGGCGGTAGCAGTAGTTTCGCTTTTGAGAAGGCATGTCGAAGGCTTCAAGGATCATGTGAGAAATATGGAAGACATATTTAAAAAGGAGTACAATCCCGTGGAAAGTGATTTGAATATCAGTTTAAGTCCTGTGAATACGCCCGATATGATGGTAGCAGGTGAGGAGCGACATGAAATGTTTCACGCTTTAAATGCTATTCATAACGGTGTATTTAAAATGAGTTTAAAGTTTAAAGGGCTTGTTGAGACATCATCATCCCTGGCTCAAGTTATCATCAAAGACGGTGTCTTTACCACGAAATCATTGCAACGGAGTAGTGTAGAGTCTACAAAGGTTGACGTGGCTACCACCGTTCGAAGTCCATTTGACTTATTAGGTGCTGAAGTGGAACAAACCGGAGATTATCCCGGCTGGGAGCCGAATCCTAATTCTAAGATATTAAATGTGATGGCTGAAATTTACCGGAGTGAATTTAATGAAGATCCTGATATACAGGCTTGTCATGCTGGTTTAGAGTGTGGTATATTAGGTAAGCATTTACCCGATGTAGATATGATCTCTTTCGGTCCTACGATCAAACATGCACATTCACCAGACGAATGTGCTAGTATATCTTCCGTGCAAAAATTTTGGAAGTATTTATTGAAGGCGCTTGAATCTACACCGAAGAAATAGATGGAAATAAATCAGCGAGAAGCATTAATAGGTTTAGCGAATACCAAAATGCCCTTTGGAAAGTATAAAGGGCATTTTTTAGTACAGATCCCCGAACCTTATTTTACATGGTTTCGGCAAAAAGGTTTTCCCAAAAGTAAATTGGGCCAGCAGATGCAAATGATGTATGAAATAAAAGTGAACGGATTGGAGCATCTCATCTATCCGCTTGTTAAAAAATAATCATTTACGAATGAAGCTGGTTAAATTAAAATGTAAATTAGCTTGAAACCCCTTATTTTTCTGAAGAATTCCTTAATTTCGAAAAAAAGTTAAAAGTATATCGAACTTTTTGAAACTTTGGTACGTCTACTTATTGAACGATTAATAATAACTAAATAGAAATGAATATGAAATATCTAATGCTCACCGTTTTAAGTGTGGTTTTCCTGGCAACAAATGCTTTATGGAGTCAAACTGATTTTGAAGATGATAAAGTAGCGATTACTACGTCAACTAATTCGTACGAAGATGCTACGAATGATCGTTTTTATGAATATCATGCATTTACTGTGACGAATAAAACGAATGCTCCAGTAAAATTTGAACTGATAATTTCGTATGCTCAGGATGGTCAGGAAGGGTCTTCACGTGATGGAGATAAGAAAAGGATCATTACTTTGGATGCTAATGAAACAATTGAAGGAGAAGTTGGAGTGAATGATGAGCTCACGTTGTTTAAAGCCTTTTTGCCCGGTAATAGTGGTAAAAAAGCCGCAGACTCTAAAGTAAAAGTAAATAATGTCAATGTAAATTACCTATAATGATGAAAAGTAAAATATTTAAATTATCCCTTTTAGCCGTATCGCTATTTTTTAGCTATACAGCTAAATCGCAGTGCTCTGTGACGATACAAGCCGCGAACGATACCGTTGACTGTGGAAGTTGTTTTGATCTTACAGCAGAAGGTGAGGCACAGGACACGTTGTTGAACGAGGATTTCAATAATTCAAGTCTGGGACCAGGTTGGTCTTCCAATCAGACAGTGATGTATACGAATCCTTGTGGAGCCCCACCAGACAATTCACCGAGTGCATGGTTTGGTGATTCTCAAACGCAACCGCGAGTACTAGAAACAATAGACTACGACATGAGTTGTGGTGGAGATATATGTTACATGATGAAGTATTCAGTACAAGGCGGTTCAGGAAGTTGTGAGGGACCAGATCAACCTAATGAGGGTGTAGATTTACAATATTCAACTGATGGTGGTGCCACTTGGACAAGTATTTTTTATCACACTGTTGTAGGAGGGGGAACGGACCCCTATCAAACGAGTTGGAACCAATATTGTCAGGAGATTCCACCTGGTGCTCAAACGCCAAGTACGCGTTTTAGATGGTATCAGGATGCTGGTAGTGGTGCAGGTTTTGATCACTGGGGTATTGATGATGTAGCTGTTCTTGGGACTATCTGTGGTACATATTATTACGACTGGTTTGCTGATGGTACTACAAACTCAGCAGATACGAATCTTTGTTTATCGCAGAATGTAGATACGTATGATGTTATTTTTACCGATGGTTTATCCGATACGTGTTCAGCGTCTATTGATATCTATTCTGCAATGGCTCCAAACCTGCCCAATGATACTTCAATTTGTGGCTTGATTGATACTAATATCTTTTCAAACCCAACTGGAGGTTCTGGTGACTACAGTTACCAATGGAATACAAATGAGACGGATAGTTTCGCAGCGAGTGTTTCCACAGGCGAGTATTATGTGGATATGACAGATGCGAATTACCCGAATTGTACAGCGAGTGACACGATGTGGATTGGTATATTTCCTTATCCAGTAGCAGATTTTGAGGCTTTCCCACTATGCGATGGAGTGCCGACTGAGTTTACCGACTCTACATCTATATCTTCTGGTTCAATTGCGAGTTGGGATTGGGATTTCGACGATCTGGGTTCTACTTCAACCGATCAAAATCCAACGTATCAATTTAGTGGTATTGCTAACTATGATGTGAACCTCAGTGTAGAATCTGACCAAGGTTGTACGCATGACACTACTATTACGATTCAGATTGGGCCGCGTCCTTTCGCTGATTTCGATTATGATAACGCTTGTGAGGATCAGGAAGTACCTTTCGAAAATACTTCAGCTGGAGATTATGAAAGTATTTACTGGTCTTTCGAAAATGGCTCAGACTCCATTACAATTGAGGATCCCGTCCACGAGTTTTCAGGTGCTGGCGATTTCGATGTAACATTAATTGCTGTAGATAGCAGTGGTGCATGTGCTGATACGCTAACTGAAACAGTAACCATTTATCCATTACCCGACGTAGTGTTTGATGCTAACCCTCAGGTGGGAGAGCCTCCACTACCAGTCGATTTTTACAATCAGTCTACTGGAGCAGTGAGTTATGAATGGGATTTTGCTAATGGTAATTTCTCAAATGATCCGAGTGACACTGTTTTTGAAACATTTGATAACGTTGGACTTTACGATGTCGTTTTAACAGGCTTGTCCGCGGAAGGATGTTCCAACTCGTATTCATTGGTAATTAAGGTCGAATATCCAGATCTTCAGTATGTAATACCAAATGTTGTGACGCCTAACGGTGATGGAGTTAATGATGATTTCTTTATTAATTTCATTCAAGCACGAGAAACAATTACTTCTTTTGAGATTGTTATTTTAAATCGCTGGGGTAATGTCATTCGCACTTCTGATGATCCTGACTTTGAGTGGGATGGTACGCGTGATAATGGTAAACAAGTTTCTGATGGAACTTATTTTTACAAAGTTCGAATGTCTACCGTTAAAGGTAAAGACTTCAATGAGCATGGCTTCATTCAAGTAGAAACAGATTAATTAAATTAACATAGTCGTTATTTAAGCGGTTGATCAGTTGGTCAACCGCTTTTTTTGATTTTAGATTATCCAGAAAATAAGAATGCCGGTTAAATTTCGATATGTTTTAAGTTATCATGTATGCATTTCAGGTATTTACAGAATAATAGTTGGATAAAACCGCTTTTATTTCAAATAATTTTCATATACTTAGAATTGTATTTAAACTATGTATAAAACCTGAGCTCAATCCTTTATTTTGATAAATACTTCAAAAAGGGAGAAGCTAAAACCCAAAAGATATTGCCATGAAAATAAAAGTACTCTTCTTTTTATTAATCGGTCTAATGATTAGTTGTTATAGCTTTTCTCAAACCCTTTACAAATATTATCAAGATGGATTAGTTGTTTTTCAGTTGAAAGTGGATGAAAAGCGTATTCTGTCTCATGAAAAGCAAGTTGATTTTAAGCAACACGAACTGTTTACTCAATATTTAAGCGAATTTGAAATTGAGGCGGTGCGTCATTTGCATCCCGCTTTGGACGATAATAAATTGAATCGTACGTATCAAATCCGATTGAAAGATATGTACAAGGTTAATGCGGTAATAGCTAAACTCAAGAAGCATGAAGCAATAGAGTATGCAGAACTTAAAGAGTTACATTATACAACATTAACTCCAAATGATCCTAATTTTGATCAAAGTAATCAGTGGTCCCTTTTTCAGATTGCTGCTGAACAGGCTTGGAACTCAAATGTGGGGGATCCGAATGTGGTTGTGGCAGTTACCGATAACGCGATTAATATTGATCACCCTGATCTTGCAAACGTAATTGTCGGCGGATATGATGCTGTTGATCAAGACAATGATCCGCGTGGTTGTGGTGGGAATTCAGGATTTCATGGTTCACATGTTTCCGGAATCGTTGGTGCTGAAACAGATAATTCCATAGGTGTTGCATCTATTGGATTCGGTGTGAGTATTCTGCCGATAAAAATTGGAGATTGTAACGGAGCATTAACAGCAGCTTATGACGGTATTATTTATGCTGCAAATAATGGAGCTGATGTGATTAATATGTCGTGGGGCGGCGGAGGCTCGAGTCAGTACGGGCAAAATGTCTGTACAAATGCATGGAATGCTGGATCTATATTAATTGGTGGAGCAGGAAATGATAATGTTTCTACGCAATTTTACCCTGCTGCTTACAATAATGTGGTTGCAGTTGCTTCTACGAATCAAAATGATGAAAAATCTGGTTTTTCACAATACGGTTCATGGATTGATATTGCTGCTCCTGGTTCCAATATTTTAAGTACAGATGCGGGTACGGGCTATCAATCAACGTCGGGAACTTCTATGGCATCGCCGTTGGTAGCGGGACTGGTAGGTTTATTGAAATCTCATGCTCCCAGTGCTACGCAAACGGATCTGATCAACTGTCTTTACTCAAGTGCTGATGATATTGATGCCCAAAACCCGAGTTACATTGGACAGTTAGGGGCTGGGCGCATCAATGCAAATGCCGCAATGAATTGTGCGAGTTCTTTCTCTACTCAATACGATGCTGCAATTATAGACGTTATTGAACCAAATGGAGCGATATGTGCAAGTAGTTTTACACCTGAAATTGTTTTGCGAAATTATGGTAGTGCAACCCTAACGAATGTTACTATCACTTATGACTGGAATGGTTCACCTCAGACCTATTCATGGACAGGTTCACTTCCTACTGGTTCTTCAGAGAATGTTGTTTTGCCCTCACAAACGGGCGGAAGTGGTGCATATACATTTGATGCTGAAACGTCGAACCCTAATGGTGTAGCAGATGAAAATCCAACGAATGATCTATTCACTCAAAGTTTTTCATTGAATGGAAATGGACAACTTGTGGATTTACAATTAGACCTTGACTGTTACGCTGCTGAAATTAGCTGGGAAATTACTGACGACAATAATGGAAATGCCTTAGTCCATTCTGGAGGCGGTTATCAAAATGGTATTGGAATCCAGTCCGTTACAGAATCACTCTGCTTGGGTGTAGGCTGTTACACATTCACGATTACAGATTCATACGGTGATGGCATGTATGGGTCACAATGGAGTAACTGTTCTGTTAACGGTGATTACCAAATGACTGACGCAAATGGAAACTTGTTGTTTGAGATGACGGCCACAAATGCTGATTTTGGAATGAGTGCACAGCATCAATTCTGTATTTCGCAACCAGGTAATTTGAATGATGCCAGTATTGATGCGATCAATAACCCTGGCTCTATCGTTTGTAATACTTCTATTACTCCCGAGGTAGTGATCAGAAATTTCGGTAATGATCCTTTAACCTCAGCTACTATTAATTATCAAACAACTGGAGGGGTTCAGACTTTGGCCTGGACTGGTAATTTAACTCCAAATCAATCAGAAATTGTGACCTTACCAGCCATTAATGCTGGTACAGGAAATGTTACACTTTCCGTTTATACCACCAACCCTAATGGTCAGTCGGATGATACACCCGCTAACGATGAACTGACTCAGAATTATGATGTCTTAAATTCACCAGCTACTCCTGTTATCACGCAATCAGGTAATGTTCTTTCAGTTAATTTACAGGCTGGAGAGTCTGCTGAATGGTTCCTAAACGGTACTAGTGTCGGTACAGGTAGTTCTATTACAATGACTCAGAGCGGTCAATATACGTGTACAGTTACGAATCAGGATGGCTGTAGTTCTAGTGATCAAAATAATTTCGAACTGGATACATCCAGTTTAACAGTGGAATCATTAGCAGAAGAAATCATTGTATTTCCAAATCCGACGGATGGTGTACTGAATATTTCAGTAGAACGCTTTGATCAAGTGTTAACTGTTAGTGTTGTAGACGCAGTTGGACGTCAGGTGTTAAATGAACGTTATTTGACTGCCGATCATTTGAATAAGTTGGATTTACGAGCTTATGAAACAGGTGTTTATACACTGATATTCAAATCAAATGAACAACTGGTTACACGTAAAGTGACCCTGAATTAATTGTAGGAATGCTATTTTGAAAAGAGGCTGTTTCTTATGGAGGCAGCCTCTTTTTACTAGTTCATCTCTCGAATGAGACATTAGGTAGATGCTAATATCCTTTCTTTTCATTTGAAACTTTAGCATATTTGTACTATGAAAATCGTAGCTTTATTTTTGATTTTTCTTAGTTGTTCGGTGGTGATCGGACAATCTGAGCACTTCTTAACTCCACAAAATAAGGCGTACCTTTACCATACGGTGCGCAAAAGCCCCATTCTCGAGCAAAACATAGGTCGGTATATCAAATATGATGGTAAAACGATAAAATTACCAAATGGGGAAATAAATTATGATTCAACGGAACAGGTGATCATTAATGAACCTGAATTGCTTACTATTTATGAAAATGAATTACGAAAAGCTCCAAAAGGTATACTGGCAGAGGCCGCCAATAAGATGGCACTGTGGGAACTCAATAAAACACTAAAGCATCAGCGCTCCGGAGACCTGGTTCAATCGGGAATGAGTAGCTATTACGAGGAATTTGAAACGATGTTAATCAAAGAGTTACCTGAAAGTGCACTGCGTCAAAAGAATAAAGCCCTTGCGTTGCGTCCAAGAATTGAGA
>CAJXMN010000120.1 GCA_913056215.1 uncultured Flavobacteriales bacterium
CAGGATATTCGATCAAGTTACAAGTCGTACATTGAGCAAGTCTTTGAATTGACCGAACAGTCAAATGGCGCAGAAAGCCAGGAAATGGTTTTTAAAATTGAACAACAGATAGCTGAAACCATGATGAAGCCAGCAGAACTCCGAATTCCAGAGAACACTTACAATCCAATTTCTCGTCAAAAAGCCATCAAAGAGCACAAAAACCTCTATTTGAATCAATATTTCCGTTTTATCGAAATTGAAAGTTTCGATACATTGATCGTTGGTCAACCTGAGCATTTTAAGGTACTTGATCAACTTATTGAATCGTTTGAAATCGAACATTTAAAAAAGTACATGAAATGGAAAGTTTTAAATCATTACGCTCCCTATCTCAATGAGGCACTCCTCGGACAACATTTTGAATTTTACGAGGCTACCCTTTCAGGTAAGTCAAAGATGAAACCGCTTAACGAACGAACTATTGACGAAATGACTTCTAAAGCCGTCAAAACAGCATTAGCAAAGAAGTTTGTTGAGCGCCATTTTTCTGCTGAAGCGAAAGATAAAGTGAACGAGATGGTCGATAATTTACTCACTGTCTATCGGAAGCGTCTCGAAAATCTCGAATGGATGACGGCTGGAACCAAAGAAGAGGCTCTTAAAAAACTAGAAGCTATTGGACGCAAGTTAGGGTATCCAGAAGAATGGAAGGACATTAGCTCGATAACAATTGAAGCGGATAATTACGTGGGTAATGTCGACGCGTGTGCTTACTATTCTTTTCGGGATAACATTGATAAATTAAATAAACCTGTCGACAAAAAAGAATGGGGTATGCCTGCTCACATGGTTAATGCTTATTATCATCCTTTGTTAAACGAAATTGCTTTTCCTGCTGGAATCATGCAACCTCCGTTTTTTGATATTAAAGCAGAAGACGCTGTCAATTATGGTGGGATTGGTATGGTCATAGGCCATGAGTTCACGCATGGTTTTGACGATATGGGCAGCAAATTTGCCGCTGATGGCTCATTCACCAATTGGTGGTCTAAAGAGGATCGTAAAAACTTCGAAAAACGTACCGATAAATTAGGAAAAACGTTTAAAACATTTTGTCCAATAGATGATCATTGTGTCAATCCCGAATTAACAATGGGCGAAAATATTGCCGATCTCGGGGGCATTACAATGGCCTATCACGCCTATGCGATGACTGAGGAATTTAAAAAAGGTGAAAAACGGGAAGGTTTTACACCCGCTCAGCGTTTCTTTCTGTCTTATGCACAATTGTGGAAAGTAAACTATACCAAAGAGGAGTTAAAAAAACGACTCGCTACAGATCCTCACAGCCCTGGAATGTACCGAGTGAATGGCCCGCTCATGAATTGTCCTGAGTTTTTCAGCGCATTTAATGTTTCTGAGGAAGATCCTATGCGGAATAATGCTTCGGAGATTTCAAAAATTTGGTAGCAACGATTCATGGCACAACAGAATCTCATTGTAATAGCTGGACCCACAGCAAGCGGGAAGACGTCGCTTTCAGTTGCACTTGCTAAAGAATTGAAATGCCCCATAATTTCAGCAGACAGTCGCCAGTTCTACAAAGAGATGAGCATCGGAACAGCTAAACCAACGCGTGATGAAATGCAGGGTGTCATGCATTATTTCATCGATTCGCACAGCATAGAAGAACCCTTATCGGCGGGTACTTTTGAAAGGCTTGCGTTGCAACGTCTGGAAAAACTTTTCAAAAAAAATGAATACGTCATCTTAGTGGGGGGATCGGGAATGTTTATCGATGCACTGATTTATGGGACGGATCAGTTACCTCACTCTGAGGAGGTCAGGTTAGAACTGAATGCCTTTTACAACACTAACGGTCTTCAAGGTCTACAAGAACAGCTTCGAGAAAACGATCCAAAATACTACCAAGAGGTCGACAAAAACAATCCGGTTCGACTCATTCGAGCGCTTGAAGTTATTTCAATTACCGGAACACCTTTTTCTCAATTGCGCAGTCGATCCAAAAAAAGACGTCCGTTTAAAACGCACTACTTTGCCATTGATATTCCCAGGAATATCCTCTACGACAGAATTAATCAGCGCGTTCTGGACATGATCGAACAAGGACTCGAATCCGAAGCTCGATTATTGTTTTCAAAAAAGGAGTATACCGCTTTGAATACTGTTGGATATAAGGAGTTTTTCCAATATTTCAATGACGAAATCGATCGTTCAACAATGATTGCACTTATTCAACGTAATACGCGTCGCTATGCAAAACGTCAATTAACCTGGTTTAGGAGAAATCCCTTAATTCAATGGATTCCGTTTCAACAATCTGAAGCTATGCTAGCAGATTGCCTCAAACAATTAGACTAAACTGTACGTCAAATTGCATTAGGTGAACGAGTTTTTTTACTTTATATTTGTGGGAATGAAACTGTTCAAGATTATTACTATAGCGTTGCTTCTTTTCGTTAATATGGGATGCAAAAAAGATGAAGTCACCATTCAAATAGAAGGTGTCATAAGTAATTCACTCGACGGTAGCGGGTTGGATGGTGTGAGCGTAAAGCTCTTCACCCAACCGCTGGGTTCTTCATTTGACGACCTGGCAGAAACTGTACAAACAAACAGTGAAGGCCATTATTCTTTTGAAATAAAAAATGACAAATACGAAAGCGTACGCCTCCATTTTACGAAGGGAAATTATTTCACAATTGATCATCTCGTTCCTTTTTCTGAACTCAGTACATCAGCGATAAATACTTTTGACTTTGATATGGATGCTCAATCCTGGACAGCTTTTGTCATAAAAAATAACCAACCCGATCCAAGCGATGAATTTAAATTACTTAAAGATACAGGGAAAGAAAATTGCGAGAGCTGCTGCGCAAATGGATTCTATTATTATTACGGCGACGTAGATACTACTGTCATTTGTCCGAACGATGGCAATCGCTACATGAAGTTTTATTACTGGGTAAATGGTAATGAGTCCAATGGTATTGACAGTGTCTATAACACACCTTTTGACACCGTTTACTATGAGTTTAATTATTAAAAACTGGCTGACTCATCTACTTGAAGTAAGCATTGAATATTGTTCTTTTACACCTTAGTAACTGACATCAAACGCTATTTCTTGCTACTCAAGCTCAACAATAGTTGTAAGGCCTCTTTTAACTATGAACGATGTTTTTACTGACTCAACCAAAAGCCTATCCCAAACGTCCCAACAATTTCCATAATTCCTTTGTGGTTCAAACAAATAACTTTATCTTTGCCGTTCAATTTTGAAAATGTCGTGAACTCCAATTCAGACGACAACAACAATTTCTTTCAAGATTATTGGAGTTGCTTGAAATACAATTAAAACATGCCCAATATGGCAGAAAACAAAGTAATTGATCAGGGAAATCCTGATTTTGACTGGGACGCGCTCGCAAACGAGGGTTACAGTCAGGCAGAACATGCCGAGTACGCAGACACGTACGAAGAAACGTTAACTTCAATTAACGAAAAAGAAGTAATTACCGGAACGGTAGTTTCTTTGACAGAACGTGAGGTTGTAGTAAACATCGGCTACAAATCTGAAGGTGTAATTCCAATTAACGAATTTCGCTACAATCCAGATTTAGCTGTAGGTGACGAAGTAGTCGTTTACGTAGAGGCTCAAGAAGACAAAACAGGTCAGCTTGTTGTTTCTCACAAAACGGCAAGAATGCACCATGCATGGGACCGTGTTAACGATGCCCTCAAAACTGGAGAAGTGATTACAGGTCACGTTAAATGCCGTACGAAAGGTGGTTTGATCGTTGATGTATTTGGAATTGAGGCGTTCTTGCCTGGTTCTCAAATTGATGTTAAACCCATTCGCGACTACGACATGTATGTCGGTAAAGACATGGAGTTCCGTGTAGTAAAAATTAACCAGGAATTCAAAAACGTTGTTGTTTCGCACAAGGCATTGATCGAAGCAGAGCTTGAAGAACAGAAAAAACAAATTATTTCTGGACTCGAAAAAGGTCAGGTACTCGAAGGTACTGTTAAAAACATCACATCTTATGGTGTATTTATCGACTTAGGAGGAGTTGACGGATTGATTCACATCACAGACCTTTCATGGGGTCGTGTTAATCATCCAGAAGAAGTTGTGGAGCTCGATCAGAAATTAAATGTTGTAATTCTCGACTTTGATGATGATAAAAAACGTATTGCACTTGGATTAAAACAACTTCAGTCTCACCCATGGGATGCTCTTGATGAGAGTATGAACGTTGGGGATAAAGTTAAAGGAAAAGTAGTAGTTCTTGCAGATTACGGGGCTTTTGTTGAAATCGCGCCTGGTGTTGAAGGATTGATACACGTTTCAGAGATGAGTTGGTCACAGCACTTAAGAACAGCTCAAGATTTCCTTAGTGTAGGAGATGAAGTGGAAGCTGTTATTTTGACGCTCGACCGTGAAGACCGTAAAATGTCACTTGGAATCAAACAATTGATGCCAGATCCTTGGTCTGACATTGAGAAACGATACCCTGTTGACTCTAAACATGAAGCTAAGGTTCGTAACTTTACCAACTTCGGTGTATTTGTTGAACTTGAAGAAGGTGTTGATGGATTGATTCACATTTCTGACCTTTCTTGGCAGAAGAAGATTAAGCACCCATCAGAATTCTGTAAAGTTGGTGACCCTATGGAAGTTGTGGTATTGGAAATCGATAAAGAAAATCGCCGCATATCACTTGGTCATAAACAATTGGAAGAAAACCCATGGGATGTATTTGAAACAATCTTCGGAGAAGGTTCTGAGCATCAAGGTACCATTATCGATATGAAAGATAAATCAGGTATTGTTTCTTTGCCTTATGGTGTTGAGGCTATATGCCCAGCCAAGCACATGCGCAAAGAAGATGGTTCTAACGCAAAAGTGGATGAGCAATTGAATTTCAAAGTTATCGAATTTAATAAAGATGCTAAGAAAATCGTTGTATCTCATCTACGTACTTTTGAGGAAGGAGAAGACAAACCAACCACAAAGAAATCTTCTGGTGGTAAAAAAGGTGCTTCTAAAGCCATGAAGGATGTCAATAAAGGTGGAGAGAAATCTACACTTGGAGATCTTGATGCGCTTGCAGCTTTGAAAGATAAAATGGACGGTAAAGACGACGAAAAATAAGTCGTTATCCACTCCTATTATTTAAAGGCTATCTCTTTTGAGGTAGCCTTTTTTTATGACCTACTTCACCAGTACCTAAAATTTTGGGTCAAAAGTTAAAGCGATTGACATCTGCCATGAACATCGTTTGCTTGTTTTTTGTTATTTTTATTCTACATTTGCCCTAAATTATTTACCATGGTAACAATTATTGGACTTTTTACACTTTTTGCGGGAATTCTAGCGACTATTGCTTATGCTCGGAATCGCTACTACTCCGTTAAATCAATCAGCTACTTCATTCTCGGTTTAGCAACACTGATTCTTTCCATGGATTTCTTCAGTTATTCAGCCGATGGTCAATTCATGTTACCTACTGTGCTCATATCCATCTTGAGTATTCACTTTTTTGTAGGAGAAATAACTAAACACAAAACGCAGGTATGGTGGAATCTTATCCCGTTGCTTGCTTCGCTTGTTCTCCTATTGATGCCTTATATTGAAAAAATAACTTACATGGGCTTTGGCATAGACCGTGGAATGGATGTATTTCTTATCGCACTTATCTCTGCCTCTGTACCTTTTCTTACTCATCTTGCGAAACTCGGAATCAGCAATTTAATTATCCGTTTTGGTTCAATTAAATGGGCAGAACATGAGGAAAATTATCTTGAAAGTCTCGTATCATACGCCTTTATTGGGGGAATCGCCGTGTTCGGATCCTTTTTACTTGGGAATCTCGGATTGCTATTAGCAGGTACATTTCATCTGTCGGCTACACTTATCGCTCGTAATAAAGTAGGGTTACAAAATGATATTCTTTCATCAGCGAGTGGAGCACTTTTCCTTTTGATTTTTATTCCAATATATCTGGATATGGGTGGTTTTGATCAACTAGATTTTACCCGTGGTGAAGTACTTGAAGGTGCTTTTGTAGCCGGTTTTATGATTTTATTTCACGAGTTGTTTATGAAGTTGGCCAGATACAATACGGGGAAATGGAAGGTCATTCTCACATTTTTTGCTCTCTTTATTCCGCTATTAGCTGTTGTTCTATTAGGTTTTGCCTATACGCAGCTAGAGCGACTCGGTGGTGTGCTGACCATTGGAGGAATGATCACATCCATCGCACTATTGAGTGTAGTGTTCACAATATTCAAGAATAGTACGTTGATTGCCCTGAAATTAATAACATTAGGGACAGCACTTTTAATTTTACCTTCCATAAAACCAGTAACGACGAGCTCGAAAATTGATTATACCGCTCTGGGAATTGAAAAAGAAAGCGCCCCCACTTCTTCCGATTCCGATAAAAAAGAAAATCCATCTGACAAAGGGCAGGACACACCAGACGGCAAAGACCTTCAAAAAGCAACGGGTGAATGGACGATTAATCAAGATCAATCGCAAATCACCTTTGCACTAGGACCACCAGATGGTAGAACAGAAGGTGCCATTCAACATATTTCAGGAGAGGTCGTTATCTCGGATGAACTAAAAGAATCAACGCTATCTGTAGTCATGCAAGTTGCTTCGCTTACAACGTATAACTCGATGCGCGATGAAAGCTTGATGAGTGAGGACTATTTTCACGAGGAGCAATATCCAAAAATGACCTACGAAGCGAAAGGCTTTGAGAAAAATGGTGACACCTACCTCCTCAACGGTACATTTACCATGTTAGGAACTTCGAACCCATTGGAGGTACAATTAAAGCTACTCGGAACTGGGGAAAGTGACGGTAGCAAAGTGGCCATTTTATGGGGACAATCGCAACTCGATCGTACAGCCTACGGAATGGATCCTTCCGCAAAATTAGGAAACGTCGTTGATTTCAATTTTGAAGTGCAACTGGAAGAAAAATAGTTCACCGTTCAGCGGATAATGGAAAATTTTATTGCTTTATTTTTTTGATTTTGGGTAGCTTTCCATTGGAAATCAATCAGTACAGTGCTCGAAAAACATTACTTTTAGTCTATGCGCAAGGTAATCATCCCCTTCATGATGCTGTTCGCTTTAAATAGTCAGGCTCAATCTTCGTTTTTTGAACTAAGCGACACGCTGCATCGTGGTAGATTGATAGGAGCTTCAGCTTTTGTTGGAGGTACTTGGACTGGCTCACTTATTGGATTACATCAAATTTGGTATGCCGACAATTGGGGCGGTGAATTTCAGTTTTTTGACGATTCAAAGCAATGGATGCAAATGGACAAAGTGGGACACTTTTACGCCGGTCAACTACTCGCGCAAAGAACAAGTGAACTGTACCAATGGAGCGGTGTTTCATCTACCAAAAGTAGGATCATCGGTTCTGCCATTTCATTTGGGTACTTGACTAGTTTTGAGGCATTAGACGGTCAAGCAAAAGATTGGGGCTTCTCATGGAGTGACGTTGGTGCCAATGCGCTCGGAAGTGGATGGTATTTATGGCAAGACCTGTTATGGCAGGAA
>CAJXMN010000121.1 GCA_913056215.1 uncultured Flavobacteriales bacterium
TGACAGGATTCCAGTATTCAGTAAGTTTTACCTCTTTGATGGATTCTTCTACTTTTGGTGAGAAAGCCTCGACAAGTTGGTCTTCGGTATTTTTTCGCAAATACTGAGTTGCTGCACCTTCACCATCATTGAGAATTGCAAAACCATCTTGAACGGACATGTTCTTGATTGCATCTACGAAAATAGGGGTAGCCTCTTTTGCAGCATCTTCTGCTGCACGGTTCAATGTCGTGACAATCTTATCTACTTGACTGTCTAGCCCCCATTCCAGGGCTTTTTCTTTCATACGTTCAGCACTTTCTGGAAAGGGCAACTTGATAGACTGATTTTTTAAAAAACCATCAGTTACGGATGTTACGTCTACTGCGTTCTTAATGCCCACAGTGAGTGCTTCTTTGAGTCCACTAATAACTTCTTTGTTCGTAAGTTGGTTGGAAGCTTGTCCATCTTCTTCACCTGGCATAGGTGCATCTAAAACCGTGTTGGCTGTGTCGTTAAGAACATCACAACTCGATAGCGTTAGTAATGAAGATGTTAGTGCAATTCCTATAAGTTTTTTCATTTCTTTTCGTTTTTTTCCAAACATACAAATATTTTTACTGTTTTATTTCAAATTTTGTACCAAGTTTATGAAGGCAGGAATCATTACGATAGGAGATGAATTGTTAATTGGACAAACGATAAATTCTAATGCCGCCTGGATCGGTCAAGTGCTCAGTAATCAAGGCTTTGATCTCTATCGATCGGTGACTATTCGTGATGACAGAGATGATATACTTACTGTTGTAGATGAGTATATGAGGCATGTCGAGTTAATAATTGTAACAGGTGGCCTTGGGCCGACAAACGATGATATAACAAAAGAGACCCTTGCAGAATATTTTCAGACCGAGTTAGAGCTCCATCAGCAAGTATTGCAAAATATCGAACAATTTTTCGCTCAGCGCGGAAAAGAAATGCTCCCCAAGAACATAGCGCAGGCTGATTTGCCAAAAGACGCTTTAATTCTCGATAATCAAAACGGCACCGCTGCAGGTATGTGGTTCGAAAGAAAAGATAAGGTGCTGGTGAGTCTTCCAGGAGTGCCTTATGAAATGAAAGCGATTATGGAGGATGAGGTTATTCCTCGACTCAAATCAAAATTTAGAGTAGCAGGTAATTATTACCAAACTATAATGACTCAAGGAGTAGGAGAGTCGTTTTTGGCTGAACAAATTGAAGATTGGGAAAATCGCATTTATGCAGATAATCTTTCCTTGGCATATCTCCCGTCTCCCGGAATTGTGAAGCTTCGTGTGACATCGAAAAAAGGAAGAGATGATGCTCATAAGGTTCAAGTTTATCTCGATGAACTGCAGAAAAAAATACCACAATTTGTATACGGTATGAATGATGTTTCCATTTTTGAAGTAGTAGGCGATTTGCTGCGCACGCAGAATAGTACATTGGGAACCGTGGAAAGCTGTACAGGAGGAGGGATTGCTAATCAATTTATTCAACAATCAGGAGCTTCAGATTTTTTTATGGGTGGATTAGTGACCTATTCGAATACGTTAAAAAGACAATTAGCAGGGGTTCAAGATTCCACGTTGCAAGCTTATGGTGCAGTTTCTGAAGAGACGGTTCGAGAAATGGCCGCAGGAGGGAAGGAACGTTTGAATGTTGATTATGTCATAGCCGTATCAGGAATAGCTGGTCCGTCTGGAGGAACGGAAGAAAAACCTGTGGGTACGGTATGGATCGCTGTAGCTCATCCAGAAGGAATAGTAGCTCAAAAATTCTTGTTTGGAAACCACCGCGGTCGAAATCTACAAAAGACGGAGCTCTACGCTGCGAATATGTTGAGAAAGATTGCTATGCGGATTGAATGAATCAGCGATTGATGTTATTTCGGTGTTTCGATGTTCACTTCATCAATAGAAATAGTCGAAACGCCAATTTTTCGCAGTTGTGAAGCAATTTTTTCTAGTTCTTCTGTTGCACCAGAATAAAGCGTGATCTTCACATCATTATTAACAATATCGATCGATTTAAGTAACGCGTTATTCCATATGATATCCCAACGATCACTATCCAATTTGTTTAAAGGACCAATCTTTAGGCGGTAAATCTGCGAAGCGGTATCTATTGCTTCTTTCAAATTAATCGCTGCGGTATCTCTTACGATACGACCTTCGTAATAAATATGGTTTATAGTCATTTCAGGGAAGTTGTCTCTGACAGTTTGTTGAGCTTTTTCTGTCAATAATCGACTCTTAACTCGTTCTGAGGATGCATCGTAATAAAACAGGGTTTTTTCGCTATTGTAACGATTTAATACTTGTGTAGGGAAGGAGTCGTAATAGGTTGCATCCATCAGTTGGTATTGTAACTTTTTATCCCGTAAATATGGCAGAGGCTCAGATTCTGGCAACGCTTTATTATTTTGAATTATATTCCTTTTTGTTTTTGTAGGGTTTTTGAGTTCTAGAATAGATTCTCCTTCTTTTTCCAAGAGATTAATAGCCTCACTTGCCATGAGTCGTTTTCCTTTGTAATAAGCTACAACAAAAGCGTCATTAATACCTTTTTTAATCACTTTTTGTTGTTTTTCACGAGCTCTCTCTACTGAATTAAATACGCCTGAAGAATAGCGAATTTGTCCGTTATCCAATCGCTTGGTTACAAGCGGTGAAACATTGTAGAGTTCATCTGACGTGACAGGGGTATTATACACACCAACTTGAACAGTGAAATAAAGGCCCATCTTGCTTTCTGCAGCTTCTGCCTCTGCGGCACCAGGTGCTTTATTGTAAGCAAATTTGTCGAGTTCTTGATCAAAAGAACCGTTAGCAGCACCTTCATTAGCCTCTTCAGCAGTTAAAATGGGCTGTTCATTCGTTTCGATGGCAGGCACACAAGCTCCAGATGCGCGAAGTTGTTCGGCGCGATAAACGGGGATGCGTTCTCCATCGCAATAAGCTACGACGAAAGCGTCACTGTATCCCATTTCACGAATGCGTTCACGTGCTGACGTAGCGCTTCCTCTGCTTCCAAAATATCCAGCCATATAGCGTATCAAGCCACTATTCTCAATTTGTTCGCCAGAAATAGGTGAGAATTCTTCAAATGTTTCGTTCGGCACGGGATTACTAAAGGCCCCTATTTGAACGCGATAAATCAATCCTTTTGGTTGTTCTTCCTCGAGAGGTATTGGATTTTCGTCGGAATACGCTGGTTGCTCAGAGGTACCTATAATTAACCCTTTAGTTTTTACAGGTAAACTCGGTATCTCTTTAATTGGAGCCACATCTCTTGCGATGAGATTTTCATATATGGTGCGTTTTGCGGTATTTTCAGGAAGTGATTCTCGCATAGCTTGTTGTGTACTCTGAACCTGTTTACGGTAATTCTCAACTTCTTCCTCTTGTTTGGCGATCGTTTTTAATTGTTCTTCTAAATTGTTCTTTTCAGAAGTGGATGGGTCTTCTGGATTATCAATTTCTTTCGTTAAACGCTGCAATTCGCTTTTACTGTTTTCGAGTTCTTGTTTTTTTATCTCGAGTTCATATTGTTGCTGCTTTAATTGATTGTTAATCTGAGCGAGCGCTTTATAGTTAGAATCAGCAGCTATCTTGACCTCTTCCTCATAAGAAACAGAGGTGTTCATTGATTCTTTATCGACTCCAATAGCCTTATCTTTTTGATCTTTATCGGCGATAGCTTTGATCTGTTCATCAATCAGTTGTTCTTTGTTTTTGAGTGATTGGTCGAGTTGTTTTAGCTCCTTTTTAACCGGATTGAATTTTTTAGCTTCTTTGGGTTTGAGTTGTTTTTGAAGCGCCTCAATTCTAGTGATTTCATCGCTTATTGCTACTCGTTGTATACCAATTCGTTCTCGTTCTTCTGCAAGCTGATTTTCAGTACGCATTGTTTTTTCAGCATTCAGATCTATATTATTTTCTGACACGACTTCGCCAATTAAAATTTTGGCTTTTTTTCGCGATTGTTCCTTTTTTGTTTGAGCGATTGCTTTTTCTTGTTGTCGCTGAGCATCGCCCAGAATCTGTGCTTTACGAACAGGATCATCTGTTTCCGCTGCCTCTTTCAATAACCGCTGAGATTTGATGGAACCTGTTTTAGCGGCTGAAGTATTTGAATTGTCACCTTCTTTTTGTTCTTCTAATGTTGAAAGTTCTTTTTGTAATTCTTCTTCTGTTGCCTTAGTCGTCGCATCTAAAATAGCTACTTGTTCTTCAGCAATGTCTTCATTTAATTTCTTGATGTTCTTGTTGAGTTTGCGTCGTTTACGCTCATTATTTTCAGAAGCGAGCTCTTCTTTCAATTCAGATTGTTCCTTTTGCAGGTTTTGAACTTTTTTACGATTCTTTTTCACTTTAGAGCGTTCGTCCTCATCGAGACGTTTTTCTGATGATTCATTAACTGCAGACAGTGGGTCTGATGTTTGATCAATTTCACCAAATTCAACACTGGCTTTTTGTCGAGCTTCTTTTTGATCTTGTTTGATCTGCTCAACGAGTTTGCGTTCTACTGGGTCTGAAAGCGTTTCCTGATATTCTCTTGCTGTTTGGATGATCTGATCTAGTGCTGCTATTTTCTTTTGTTTTTCTCGTTCTGTTGTAGGTTGCTGATTGATCAAATCGCGTTGTTCTGAGCTAAGATCAGCTTCTTTAGCGAGTTTTTCCTGCAACACTTTTTTCTTTTCTTCCTTATTTACATCAGTTTGTTCCCATTCACCAATTGTAACAGATGCCTTTCTTTTTTGGTTTTCTAATGCATCACGTTTTTCAGCAGATGGATTCGTTTTTTCCTCTAATCGTGACAATTCATCTTCGATATTTTTAACGAGTGTCTTTTTTCGTTCAATCAGTTGGGATAATTCCACTTCGTTTTTGAGGTATTCTTCCTCAAGTTGCTTCATCTCTTCCTCATAAGAGGGATCGACTTCAGCAATAACAGCCTTTGTTGATTTTTCTTCAGCCACTTGCTCATCAGATGCTTCTGCATTATCTATTTCACTTTCGATCTGTTGGATCGCCTCATTTAAGGCTTCATTTTGTGCTGATTTTTCAGGAGAAACTCCGTTTTCTTGCATGTCATTTTCGACTTCATTTTTCTTCTTTTTCAGATCCTCCAGGGTAGCAGACTTACGTTGATTAACTTCCGCTGTTGTTGCATTCCCTTGTTGCTTTTGTTTTTCAAGAGCAGCGATGTCTTCCTCATAAGAAGGATCGACCTCAGCAATAATAGCCTCCGTTGATTTTTCTTCAGTGGATTGATCACCTCCATTTGTTTGATCAGAGGGCTTTTTATCCAGATCAACATTATTGTTTTCAGCAATATTATCAGTTTTAGAGGACTGTTCATTTAATTGTTGCTCCATTTTCTGAAGCCTTTCGGATAAATCATTGGTTGTACTGCTTTGGATTGAATCCGTCATTTCTAAATTTGATATACGCTGCGCAGCCTCTTTCTGAGCCATCAAATCCTCTTTTTCTTCGAGCTGTTCATTGGTATATTCCAATTCATTTTCGAGATCGCGCAGTTGATTCTTTGCGGCGCGCAGATCCATTTCATAGTCATCTTTCTTACGACGTGGAGCATCCTCTAGTTCTTTTTCGAGCTGTTCTACCTTTTTTTTCTGCTTTTTTTGGTCAGCCAGTAGTTGACGCTGATAAGTTTCCATTTCCTCCAACTCCGCAATTTTCTCTTCTATTTGTTTGAAGTATTCAAATTTCGCATCGAGAACGGTTGTTTCGGTGAGTTCCTCTTGGACAAATGATTTGTGATCGTTTAGTTTTGCCATAAGTGTTGATAGGTCATCTGTATCAACATCCTCAATAGCAGCCTTTAGTTGACGAGCTTGTTTTTCAAGCTCAGAAGTATTGGCCAGTTCTTTCTGCAGATACTTTAACATGACCTCAGCATGTTTCATTTCATCTTTTTTGCGTTCTGCGGTACGATTTGCCTTATCAGATAAACGTAAATAGCGTTCTCTTTTTCGTGCATCATTGGTAGCTTCTGCTAGTTGTAGCAAAGAATCTGATCGCTTCAGTTGTTTTTGGATAACATTACCCCCGTTTTGGAGCGTCAATTTCGCTTTTTCTATTTCATCCGTTGTTTTTTGTTTTCTTTCAGCCAGGTCATCCGCTTTATTCTTGACGAGATCAATTATCTCGCGGTTCGTATACTTTTCAAGCCCAACCTGCGCGAGTAGTTTTCGTTGATCTCGCACCTCATCGAGGGAATCGAGATCATAATTTTCTTTATTGACCTCCATTTTAGAACGTTCTTCAACAACCTCAGCTAAGATGGCTTGAGGATTTTCAAAGCGTTCGTCGAAGAGATTATCAATGAGGACAACTTTTTCTCCATTTTCCTTTGTTTCGGTAATTTTTTGTTTGAGCGGACGAAATTCTTTGAGGTAGGGGAGTTCTATTTCTTCTCTAAACACGGCCTCTTTATCTCCAACATTCAACACAAATTCATAGTTCCCACCTTTAGGTAAATTGATCAAATAACCTCCTTTTGGATTAGTTTCAAATGTTCCCATTTGAACACCACTCGCATCGTTCACTGTAATAGTCAAGTCTTTTTCACCTGGGTTAATGGTAGAGGAGAATTGACCTTTTAGGATGATCATCTGAATAGGAAAGCGTTCGACGCGCACCTCATAGACATGTACTTTGCCAGGCTCACTCTCCCTGCGCGAAGCAAAATAAGCATGCTTATCGAGAGAGTCAACGATATAAAGTAAGTCATCATCCGGAGAAGAAATGGAAATATCCATGTTTTCCGGTTCTCCAAAAGCATCAGTTTCTGCATCATAAACGCTTCTAAATACATCGTATCCTCCCATACTATTGTGTCCTTTTGAGCAGAAATATAAATAACGGCCCGATGGGTGCATGTATGGAAAGTCTTCGTCGTATCGGGTATTGACATTCCCTAAAACACGTTGTTCAAGCGACCAGGAACCATCGGGTAAGCGTCTTCTCCGGTAAATATCCTTATTGTCGTTTTCATCACCATAACTCGAATAGAAAATGAGGTCAGAGTGCACAGGGAAATGGATGAGAGGAACGTGGTCGTTCTTTTTATCTTGCTTATTTTGAAAATCTTTAGTGACGATGAGTTCACCTCCTATATTACTTAAGTCATAAATTCTAAAAAAATTATCCCGATCAATGATTTGTTTATCAAG
>CAJXMN010000122.1 GCA_913056215.1 uncultured Flavobacteriales bacterium
GTCAAATTTTCTTCTCATAATACAAAGTTATAGTTTTCGGACTATATAAATCCGTCACAACAAATGTAGACACTCCAAACCTTACGTCATAAAAGTCATCGCATTACATCTATAATATTCAGCACTGCGATCTTTTTGTTCCTTACTTGTTCTTGATTAGTAAAACACTTAACTCCAAAATAGTTCACAAAAAATTGAGAAAAATAAACAACCCTTTTCTATCTTTATTCGTCAGGTATTCAGAATGGTTTATTCGGTTCTATTGAAGGGGTTCAATATTCCGAAAAACATACTTGCAGTTGAGACTCAGAAAAAGCTTCTACCTCGGAAGCGCTCCCGCTTCTTTAAGTTTTTTTTGAGTCTCTTTTTTTACTTTACCCGATTCATTTTATTCAAAAAAAACACTCCATCTCATTTTCAAGACAGATCTATGCTGCTACTTTCTACCCGTTCTGATCATTCGCACCACACTTACTTGATTTATTTCTCTTTGGTGACTTCTAACGAGTAGATGATAGCGCGGAGTCGATTCAAGTCAAAACTCGGCGACATGGTGGGCGGAGCATCCAGATAACCACTGACCGCCACAATATTTCTGCGTTTGGGGTGCAAGAAATGAAAACTCCAAAATTTACCACCAGAAGGCTCCATCCTTCCAGTGAATTTAAACATTCCTCTGAATTGATAACCTTGGATCCCATTGACTTTGAAGCGCTCGTACTCCGGTAAAACGGCAGGATGATCCTGTGTTCCCATATACACACCTGGGACTTCATGTTTTGCATGATATTTTAAAATACTATCCCGTTTTTTCATAAGCATTTCAGGCTTCATTTGTGAAGAGTCTTCAAAAGGGTATTGATAAATCATTATACCACTTTGAATGAAGTTAGCCTTAGTACTATTGTAACCTGCTCCTCCTATGGACATTTCCATTTGTCTCGAACGCTCCGGCAGCATAATAATCGCATATTCATCGTCGATTGATTCATATCTATACTTAGAGGGCAGCTCTAAGTTAATACCAAACTTGGTAGCCAACTTTTCGTTAACCGTGGGCGATGATTTTCGCTTGTGCCTGTAATACTCCCTTTTCCATTCCTGAGACTCATACCGTTGAAACAATTGACCAAGTTCCTCCTCCATAAAATCGTAAAGCTCATTGATGTCATGAGCAGCAATTTCTGTGTAAAGTTGTGTTTCGGAAAGATAATTCTTTCGAATTTCCATGCGCGGTTTTCCTTTAGGTATAGTGGAATCAACAACCAATTCAATAACATTTCTCAGGCGTACCGAACCTTTTTCAAACTTTTCAGGAGTACGATGATAAACCTCGAAATATTGGTGTGGTGGATAATAAGGACGCATCTGGCGCGTAAAAACTGTGTCAATAAGTTGCTTTAGTTCATCGGTGTAAATTGTGTTTTCAGCGACAACAAATAAACGCCCCGGTTTTCCCGTGTACTGCGAAGTTGACTTCCCATCGATCACCCGAATGCGTTTGTAGCTCGACGAAGTAGCATTGCTTTGAGCCACCTTATCGTTATTCTTTTGATCTTTTTCTTCGTCCATATTCTCACAGGCAATCAAAAGCGCCATGGAAATTACAGATACGAGAATTGTTAAAGTTTTCATCATTTTTTCGTTTCTAACTATCAAAAATCGTGCAAAGCGCAAAAACTATTTAATCCTCAGTTGCTGCCCCACTTTTAAGTCAGAATGATCGACCTTAGGATTTAGTTTTCGCAATTGGTCAACAGTAGTATCATGTGCACGTGCGATGGTCCACAAACTATCACCATTTTTGATGGTATAATTTTTACCCACGCCAGAGGTTGTAACGTCATTTGAATTAGCGCTATTCTCGTTATCATCGGTCGAGTGATCAGATGCCTCCTCTTTCTTTTGCTTCTTCGGCGGGGCCTGAGTATAAATAGTCAATCGTTGTCCGATACTCAAACGCGTTGAACGGAGATTATTCCAGTTCATAATATTTCTAACTGTCGTTCCATATTTCATAGCGATATATCCGAGGTTTTGTCCTCGCCTCACATAATGCACAATAGTGCTGCGCTCTTCTTCATCTTCTTCAACAATTGCTTCATAAATAGTCGAGTCCAACACGTAAATACTATCTTCCATTTCGATCCAATCACTCACATATGATTTGGGGATTTTTATGCACTGCGGGGGGTCTGTTCTTGGAATGTAAGAAGTTTTATAGATGGGATTTAAGGCCATAACTTCCTCTTTTTTCCAACCTATCAATGAATCGATAACTTGCATGTGAAGTCCATCTTTCAAGCAAATAGTATCAATATCAAAGTCTCTAAACTTCTGAGGAGCGGGTCGCACATTATGCTCAGCGTAATAATTCATCATATAAGACATCGCAATAAAATTAGGCACATACCCGCGCGTCTCACGCGGTAAAAAAGGACGTATTTCCCAATAGGTCATTTTTCCTCCCGAACGGCGTATTGCTTTGTTCACATTTCCAGGTCCCGCGTTATATGCTGCCAAGGCCATGTTCCAGTCATCATAGATATTGTACAATTGCTTGAGGTATTTACAAGCAGCATCAGTCGCTTTCTCAGGATCCATGCGTTCGTCTATGTAGGAGTTTTGATTGAGCCCGTACATTTTGCCTGTTCTGTACATAAACTGCCATAACCCGAGTGCTCCGGCTCTCGAACGTATTTGAGGGCGTAATCCACTTTCTATTACTGACAAGTATTTCAGTTCTATCGGCATATCGTGAGCAGCCAATTTTTCCTCGAACATGTTAAAATAAAGTTGCGATCTCCCCAACGTAACGCCCGTGAAACGGCGTCGCTTACGCGTGAAATAGTCTATTACCCGAAGTACGTCTTCATTACAGTCGAGGTGGAAAGGACTCATCTCATTTAACTCATCAAGCCTTGCACAATAAACAGAGTCAGAAAATTTAGGCACATCACCTTCATCGTATCCCATCGCCTGAATAATAGAATCGGCCTTGGATTGATTTTCTTCCTCAAAATCTTCGTAATAGGCCTGTAACGATTGCTCTACGACTTTAATAAACCTTTCATATTCGGCGGGGTTTGAAGAATCATCCACAACTGGTTCATCTTGTCCCCAATAAAGAGGAACAAAGCCCAGTAAAAGCAACCCAAGTACAACGATACGATTCATCATTAGCAAAAATCCATTAAAAAAGCTGAAGCATCGATTAACGACTCTTCATCAAACTGTTTACCAATCAATTGAAGCCCATAGGGCATGCCATTAGAATGTTGTCCTAACGGCAAAGAAATCGCTGGATTCCCCGATAAATTGGCCTGTACTGTAAAAATATCTTGCAGATACATTGAAATCGGATCTGTCACAGCATCGAGTTCAAATGCAGTTGTTGGTGTCGTGGGTAATAATATAACATCATTTTGAGCTAATATCTCATTGGTACGATTCTGAATTTTTCTCCGAACTTTCTGTGCCTTTGTGTAATAAGCATCGTAATACCCCTGAGATAATACAAAAGTCCCAGCCATTATGCGGCGTTTCACTTCTTTACCAAAACCTTCAGTGCGCGATTTGATATAAGTTTCTTCTACACCTTGTGCCTCGTCACTACGATAACCGTAATGTACGCCATCAAAACGCGCCAGGTTTGATGATGCTTCTGCCGTTGACAACACATAATAGGTGGGTACGAGATAATCCAAATAATCAAATGAAACGGGGATTAATTCGTGACCATCAGCGCGCAGGCAATTCACCAACTGCTCGGTTCGTGCTTTTATTTCTGGATCAATACCATCCGAATCCAGCGTTTCTTTCAAATATGCGATCCTCAGTTTTGATTTGAGCGGTTTGGGAGACAACGATGGTACTTCGCGCTGTGAGGCTGTACTATCGAACTCATCACCTCCTGCAATGACCTCCATCACGACTGCAACATCCTGTATATCATTGGCAATCGGTCCGATCTGATCAAAAGACGATGCATAAGCAATTAAACCATGCCGACTGACGCGGCCATAAGTTGGTTTAAAACCCAATGTTCCTGTAAAAGAAGCCGGTTGACGTATGGATCCACCCGTATCACTTCCCAGCGCAACAGTGCATAGGTTTGCTGCTACAGCCGAAGCACTTCCACCAGATGATCCGCCTGGAACAAAATCTTCATTCAGTGCATTTCGAACAGGTCCGAAAGCAGAATTTTCATTCGAACTTCCCATCGCAAATTCATCTGAATTCAATCGACCAATAATCACAGCGTCTTCTTCCAACAGTCGTTCCACAACTGTAGCAGAGTAAATCGACTCAAAACCTTCGAGTATTTTAGATGAAGCAGAAACTTTATGATCTTTATAGCATATATTATCTTTAATGCCTATCACCATTCCTGCAAGTTTTCCAGCAGTCCCTTGCT
Organism: uncultured Flavobacteriales bacterium; assembly: GCA_913056215.1. GTDB lineage: Bacteria > Bacteroidota > Bacteroidia > Flavobacteriales_D > Crocinitomicaceae > Brumimicrobium. Next base: position 4,418 of record CAJXMN010000122.1, read on the forward strand.
TAATTTTTTCATCAACTTCTCTCGCCTTATCTTGTGCAGATTCCTCAAAAACTTCAAGGAACGCATTTAAATCTTTGCGTTCCTTAATATTATTGAAATACTTTTTGAGAATATCCTCTACGGACCGACCTTTATCTAAAGCCGCTTTTACATCAGCAAATGTTTTGTACATGAATCAGGGATTTTATCCTATTTCTTGTCCTTATCCTTTTCAGAATCTTCCTTACTCGTATCTTCTTCACCCTTTGTTGCATCTTTGAACTCTTTCATCCCTTTACCAAAGCCTTTCATGAGTTCGGGTATTTTTCGTCCTCCAAACAATAGCAAGACTACAGCTACAATTAACACAATCTGCCAGGGACCGAACATTCCTAAAATCATCGCCATTTATATTAAATTTCACACAAAGTTACGCAATATTCACTTAATGCCAACCGAATGCATTTAAAGAATCACAATTAATCGACGAAGCTGTATTCTAATCAGATAACATGAATTTAATCTTACTTTGGTGCGTGGGGTTCAATAAATTTATATTTTTGCCATCGTAATGATTGTCTCAGGATTACATATTATGAATTCGTTGATGTGGCACACCATGTGCATGAACTGTAGTTATCGTTGTTCTTGATAACACCTAAGTACGACCACTCTCTTTTTTTTAAACGAATTTATAAATCCTTTCATTATGTTACTTTCTAAAGTTGTTCTCGATCACGTTAAAAGTACCGACCTAAATATCTATACCTGATAAATCACCTGAGCAATGTTCTAAAACTACTTTTCCATTAACACTTACTATTTGTACTCGATCATATTTGGCGCTACCCTTGATATTCAATTTATTATTTGCTGGATTAGGAGAACCTGTTATATCTTTTTCACTTACACAATGTTTTGAAACTGAGAGATGATTAGAAGGTCTACACAATGCGATAATCTCTAAAGGAGTCAATTCGCGATCCCATATAGCCAATTCATCCAACTCTCCTTTGAAGAACCACCCATTGGGGTAATACTGCGTACCAATGTAAGGACCTATTCTAGAATGTGTATTCGAGTAGACCATGTTCGCTGAACCATACCCTGAATAACTCCTTCAGTTTTAATACAATCAATATAGATATTCATATCTTTATAAGCGCGTATGATACCAACAACATGATGGCAAGTATTTAAGCTTAGTGATTCATTGGATTTGAATGTTCTTCTATTCTTAGGACGTGCACCTCCAAGACCAGCAGCTATATACATTCCTGGGAGACCATTGGCGCTTACACCAACTTATATCCATAATAATTTTCATACTCGTTATCCGATGCAGATATCATGTTTGTTCTGTGAGACGTGATTTTTACCCAAACTGAAATTGTAAACGGCAGGTTCACTTTAACTGCATTATCGCTGAATTCGAGATGTTTTGACTTCCATCATTATACATAGTAGAATTGGCAACTCCTTGTCGATCTGTTCCGAAAGTGCATCCGTTGTTCGTTACTAAATTACTACTATTTGATACATCACTCACACTCCCATCAAACGGGAAGAAGGCTACTGTCCCATTTATTATTTGAACGAAAGATGAAAAGAAAAATAAGTCCAACTACAGAAGTAATTAAATTTATATTCATAAAATGATTTTGGAGGAAAAAGATAGAATAGAAATAATTAATCTTTCGAACTTAGTGATTCATAAGATTACTGATAAATCGGTCCTTTTGTAGAGAAAAATCGTGAGACAGCTGTTTGATTTCGTCATATTGAATCACTTCATGTGTTTTGGTTAATAATATAGGCGATTTTTCAGGTAGATTAACATACTTTTTTAAATCTTCAACAAGAACATAGAATATATTAACGCTATTTAGATTCGTTGAAGATTGCAAAATGCCCATGTGACTATATCGAATTTTTTGGACAACAAATATGACAGAATTAGTGACCTCCGTATTTGATAAATATTCCGTACAACTCCTACAACTTTTATCCGTTACAAGAATTGTGTAATCTGAATTTTCCACAATTGAATCACCGTTGTATTCATTAAAGTTTAGATCAAAAAATTTCATTTGTTGAGCATTCGTGAGCGTACTAACCATAATACTAAGGGTTATCAACATAAATTTTAAGTAGTTTAATTCCAAGTGGTGCTTTTCCATTCTGAATTGTATTGCGTTGCTTTTTTAAGTAATCCCTGTTTTCATTATAGTTCTCTACGTTTAATGTTTGAATGAATGGAAAATAGAACCTGATAAAAGAATACCCTCCTAAATATACCAAATCACAAACATTTTGGTAAAAATCTGAATAAATCAAATTCTCATCATCATAAGATTCACCTTCTTCATACCAGATGCTCGATGAATCTTGAAGATGTAAATTCCAAAATTCTCCAGACCTTCTCCAAACATCTACCCTCAACTTTTCTTTCTGTTTAGGTTTTAACAGAACCATGATGGTCGAATCATTCAAAAAAAAAGATTTTCTTATCCGCGTGAGTAAGGAATCATCGTATTTTTTTAGCTTACTAATTTTAGCTTTTGAAAAAAAATTGGTTGATTTTATAAACGATCGATCAACATTGTTAATACTATCCAATTCTTTAGAATATATAGAATCGATTACATTAAAATTCTTATCATAAATCCTCAATAAATATTGTGTCGATTCACTGCGTAAAATTTGTCCTTGATGAACATCAACTAAATTATTCACAAAGTAGCTAA
>CAJXMN010000123.1 GCA_913056215.1 uncultured Flavobacteriales bacterium
CTGCATTCCCTGAACTGTTTAATCTCAAATCCAGGTTGGTACCCGTAGTGGTCGAGAAACGATACTGATCCGACTGGATTCCTCCCAGCCATTGATTGGTTTGGGTACCTCCTAAGGGCGGGATGCCCAACACAAACAAAAGCGCAAGAAACAGCGTTATGAGATATTCAGTGTTAATCGATTTTACAAATTCGTACAAGTTCGGTTGATTCGCTCGCTCCCGTGGAGCCCATACTACATTTTTCATCGGTTTCTCATTTAGGCTGCCTAAGAAAATTAACTTAGTGGTATTCGTTAAACAGCGGTGCGTTAATATTAATATGATGCAAGTCTAAAAAAAAAAAAAAACGACTGTACAAAATTTCGAGGAAACTTTTTTATTTTAACATGGCTTTCGGCAACGAAAAGCGTATCAGAGTGATCAGTTAATGTTCAAGGCGCTTCTGAATAAAAAAACTATATTTGTAATGGTAGATTAAAACGAGGTTATGGCAAATGCAAAATATATTATAGACGGGGAAAAGTTGGATGGAAATTATGGTTTCAGTCAATTGAATTGGCTTGACCGATCGTTTTTCGAAATTGAATATATGGGAAAAACGTACCACGGCGAAGTAGTTGATGCGCAAACAGAAGATCAGAAAATGACGATCAAAATAAACCAGCGTACGTTCTCCATCAAGAAAGAAAGACCCATTGATGAATTAATCCACGAAATGGGACTCGACAAGAAAAAAGTCAAGAAGCTCCATCAATTAAAATCTCCGATGCCTGGACGTATACTCGAATTTGCCGTCAATGAGGGAGACGAAGTTGATTTGGGAACACCGCTCCTCACTTTAGAAGCGATGAAAATGGAAAACGTTATCAAATCTGAAGGTGTGGGCACTGTAAAAAAACTTGTTAAACAAAAAGACGAGGTTGTAGAAAAAAACGAACTTATCATTGAGTTTGAGAATTAGTCGTTTTTTGAGTTCGCGCAGTGCAGCGATACAAGTTATTGTCCCAAAAATAGATAACGATCTGGTCGTGGAGTTACTCATTATAAATCACTACCCTTCCTGAACCATTTCACTCAATTTTCAATGCATCTTTTTGTGTGTGAAAAATAAGATTTACATATTAGCTCCGTACCCTAAAGGTCATGCTCCCTCTCAACGTTTTCGTTTTGAGCAATACCTGGATATTCTGGAAAAAGAAGGGTTTAATGTAAGTTTTTATAGTTTCTTATCGGAAAAGGCCTGGAAAACACTTTATCAGCCTGGGAATTACTTCGGCAAATTTCTTCAGGTGATGATGAGCTTTTTGAAACGATGGAGCCTTATTTTTAAACTCAAAAGAGCCGACTATGTCTTTGTACATCGCGAAATGGCGCATATTGGACCGCCTATTTTTGAATGGTTCAGTGCAAGGGTCTTAGGCGTAAAATACACCTATGACTTCGACGACGCCATCTGGTTGCCAAACTACAGTGATGCCAACGCTCGTTTTCAGCGACTCAAGGCGTATTGGAAAGTGAAATACTGTATGAAATGGGCGGAGAAGGTGATTGCTGGAAATGATTACCTCGCCGATTTTGCCAGAAAGTACAATGATAACGTTCAAGTTATACCGACAACCATAGACCTTGAAAACCACCATAATTTAGAAACTGATCAAATCAAAAAACCGTTTGTGATTGGTTGGACGGGAACGCATACGACCATGAGATATTTGAACGAGATCGTACCCGTATTGCAAGAACTGGAAAAAGACTATGAATTTGAGTTCCATGTAATTTCCAATGAAAAACCCAATTTCGACTTGCGGTCATTGCGCTATGTCCCCTGGAGTAAGGAAACGGAAATTGAGGATCTGGCGCGCATTCAAATTGGTGTAATGCCTTTGGTAGAAGATCAATGGTCAGCAGGAAAATGTGGTTTTAAGGCGTTGCAGTATATGGCTTTAAGTATTCCCACTCTACTTTCTCCAGTTGGCATTAATAAAGTGATTGTAGAACATGGAAAAAACGGCTTTTTTTGCGCTGATGCTAAAACGTGGAAAGACCATTTAGAAAAACTACTAAACGACCAAACGCTGCGTCAACAAATCGGCAAAGCAGGAAGAAAAAAAGTGCAGGATAACTACTCCGTTGAATCACAAAAGAGCAATTACCTTGCACTTTTTCGTTAAATGAACGTTATTTCTTCGGACACGTGCGAATTCCAAACGGGGCGTAAAGCGGACAAAAACCAACTATACTTGTTAGTAAAAAAACAGCTCCAACTATTAATAATACGATCCCTAATGTTCCTGTGATCACGTTTGTAAAATATAGCACTGCAATTGCAACTGCTATCAATGCTCTAATGATGCGATCGGCACCTCCCATATTCATTTTCATAACCTTATGTTTTTTTAATTTATAAAATACTGAACAACTAGTACTACGCCTGTAATCAGTCCAATACATGTTATACAAACTAACACAAAGCGCAATATTTTGTTTTCGTTCATAGCACAAACATATATTACTTACCTAGGTAGAAAAATGACAGTTATCAGTTTTATAGAGAAATAGTGTCACTTTTCGTAAAGAGGTAGAACCTCTTAGATTAATCTCCCAAATATCCGTTACTTTTGCATAAGCAAGCGAATTCGAACCGATGAAGATAAAGGAAATCCGAGAAAAATTTCAGCAATTACAAGGAGTGGTGGATACGATCGACCAACTCCAATACGATGAATCACACATTCAGTGGAAACGCATACTGGGTGCTGGAAAATCTTTTGCCTCTACGGCGGTAGCAGAGCAAGTGCCAGGTTATCACCTATTTGTTTTGCAAGACAAGGAGGAAGCGGCTTACTTCTTTAATGATCTCCAAAGTCTCTATCCAAATGATGAGGATCGAATCGTTTTTTACCCAGCGTCTTACAAGGTGCCTTACAAAGTAGAAGAAACGGATAACGCCAATGTAGTGGCCCGAGCAGAAGCGCTTGATAAAGTGTCAAAATCTCCAAATACATGGGTCGTAACTTATCCTAATGCTTTATTTGAACGCGTACCAACTAAGCAAAAATTAGTTGATCATTCTTTTAAAGTCGAACGCGGAAAAGATTACGCCATCGATTTTTTGAATGAGTTACTTTTGGAATATGGTTTCCAAACGGTTGATTTTGTCTATGAACCTGGTCAGTTTGCTGTTCGGGGCGGGATCGTGGATGTATTTTCATTTGCACATGATGAGCCGTTTCGGTTGGAATTTTTCGGGGATGAGATTGAAACGATTCGAACATTTGATCCTGTCTCTCAGTTATCGAACAAAGAACACGCATTTTTTCATATCGTTCCAAACATTCAGCAATCACTAGAAAATGAAGAAAATGGATCATTCCTTTCTTTCCTGGGACCTCAAACGACGCTTTGGGTGAGTTCTTTGAAAGAAGTGAAAGCGCAATTGGATCGTGAATATCTAAAGGCAACAAAGATCTATGATGAACTTCCCGATACAGGAGTAAAACACAGCTTACCATCTGAACTGTATTATCATCCCTCGGATTGGGAAAAGCAATCGAAGCTGTTTAATCAAATCGAATGGGGACCAGATTATACAAACACAGATGCGAAAATCATCGAGTTTGGATTTGAACCACAACCAGCATTCAACAAAAACTTTGAATTGCTTACGGAAGACCTGAAACAGCGAAAAAAATCAGGATCCGAGATTTTGATCTTTTCGAATCAACCCAAACAGATTGAGCGACTCCACGATATTTTTAGAGACATTGAGGCGAATGTCGATTTTATTTCAGTGAATTGTGCGATCCACGAAGGTTTCATCTGTAAAGAACTCAATCTGGTTTGTTACACGGATCATCAGATCTTTGAGCGGTACCATCGATTTAGACTCAAAGAAGGGTTTAGACAAGCAAAACAAGCATTAACACTTAAGGAGATCTATAATCTCCAAAAAGGCGATTTCGTGACCCATATTGATCACGGTGTAGGTCGATTCAGTGGGCTGGAAACGATCGATGTTAACGGGAAACCCCAAGAAGCGATTCGATTGGTATATAAGGATAACGATGTGCTTTATGTTTCAATTCACTCGTTGCACAGAATTTCAAAATACACGGGGAAAGACGGCACTGCTCCGAAAATGAATAAGTTGGGCACTCAAGCTTGGTCGAAATTAAAAAAGAAGACCAAGAAAAAGATCAAAGAGATCGCTTTCGACTTGATCCAGCTGTACGCCAAGCGAAAGAGTATACCAGGATATGCGTACACAACTGATACGTATTTGCAAAATGAGTTAGAAGCTTCTTTTATTTACGAAGATACGCCCGACCAATTAAAAGCAACCGAGGCAGTGAAAACAGATATGGAAAAAGATACGCCGATGGATCGTTTGATCTGTGGTGATGTTGGCTTTGGAAAAACAGAAATAGCGGTTCGCGCAGCATTTAAGGCTGCTACTGATGGAAAACAAGTCGCGATATTAGTTCCGACAACTATCTTATCACATCAACATTATCGGAGCTTTCAGGAAAGGTTAAAAGATTTTCCAGTTGAGGTAGATTATATTAATCGATTTAAGTCGCAAAAGCAGATTTCAGAAACTTTGAAGAGGCTGGAAGAAGGAAAGATCGATATTTTGGTAGGTACGCATAAAATTGTGAGTAAGAACGTTAAGTTCAAAGATCTGGGATTGATCATCATTGATGAGGAGCAAAAGTTCGGCGTGTCGGTAAAAGATAAATTGAAAACACTCAAAGCTACCGTAGATACGTTAACATTAACGGCAACACCAATACCAAGAACGCTACAGTTCTCATTGATGGGAGCAAGAGATTTGAGTATCATCAACACACCACCTCCGAACAGACAACCGGTATTAACGGAAGTCATCGAATTTAATGAAGAAATTATCCGCGATGCGATCTCTTATGAGGTCACTCGAGGTGGGCAAGTTTACTTTGTACACAATAGATTAGAAAACATCAAAGAAGTAGCGGGAATGATTCAGCGACTTTGCCCGGGTGTTCGTGTAGGAATTGGTCATGGTCAGATGGAAGGGAAGAAACTGGAAAAGATCATGATGGACTTCATTAATCACGAGTACGACGTACTGCTGGCGACGACGATCATCGAGTCGGGAATCGATATTTCCAATGCTAATACGATTATCATCAACAACGCCAACAATTTCGGGTTGAGTGATCTTCACCAATTGAGAGGACGCGTAGGACGATCGACGAAAAAAGGGTTCTGTTATTTGATTGCCCCTCGTTACAACATGCTGACTTCTGAAGCGAAGAAGCGATTGAATGCATTGGTACAATTCTCAGACCTTGGAGCAGGATTTAGCATTGCGATGAAAGACCTCGATATTCGTGGAGCAGGAAACCTACTGGGAGGAGAACAAAGTGGGTTTATAGCCGACATTGGATTTGATATGTATCAGAAAATTCTGAACGAAGCCATTGATGAACTTCGACAATCCGAATTTAAGGAGGTTTTTGAAGATCGCAACTCGGATAGTTTCCAGAAGTATGTGCAGGATTGTATTCTCGAAACCGATCTGGAGATTCGTATTCCAGATGATTATGTCAATAATGTAGCAGAACGCTTATCCCTATATCAGGAATTAGATAATATCGAGTCAGAGGAAGCATTGCTCCTATTCGAAGCCCAATTAAAAGATCGATTTGGGCCTATTCCAGACGTTGTGAGAACACTTATTCAGTCAATGCGATTACGATGGAAAGCACAAGAAATTGGCTTTACAAAACTCGTGATCAAATCGGGCAAGATGATCGGATATTTTCTTAACAACCCCGAACATCCTTACTATCAGAGTCCAATTTTCACGCAGGTGCTCAATTATATTCAAGGAAATCCTCCGAATGTAAAAATGAGTGAAAAGAACAATAAGTTGCGATTGATCTACAACGATGTGGAAAGCATCGAAAAAGCGTTGGAGGAAATCACTGCCATTCTTCCCGAAAAAGTAGCTAGCTCATGAGCCCACAACCACTAAAAAGACACGAAGGGCTGCAACCTTTAAGTCGGGAGCATCATCAGGGGTTAATGCTTGCGTTGAATATTGATAAAGGGATAAAAAAAGGTGTAGCGTTTGAGCGCATCGCTCATTACATTCAAATACAATATGAGGAGTTACTGGAACCTCATTTTAGATTTGAAGAAGAGGAGGTGTTCGCTTTTCTTCCTCAGGAGAACAAGCTAAGAAAGCTCGCAGAGAAGCAGCATTGCGCGATAAGGACAACGATCAATAAGCTGAATAGTATTAAAGACTGCGGGGTTTTTGCTGATCAACTGCGAAAGCATATTCGTTTTGAAGAAAGAGAACTGTTTGAATTGATCCAAACGCATGTCGATCCTGAAGAATTAAACCTGCTCAATGGCAAATGGGAGGAAAACCTGAGTTGTATGATTTGGGAAGATCGTTTTTGGAAGTAGTTAAAAAACACAGCCGCGAAAGAGCGATTCACTCCATCACGGCTGTGATTCTTCAACTAGGTTTATGAATGAAGGGCTTAATTTTTTACAATACGCAGCTTTTCTCCTTCGGCAATGATAAAATATACGCCGCGTTGCAGATTGGAAATATCAAGTTGTACACCATCAGAGGCGGTATTAATCGTGATATTTCTTGTTTGATCTACGCCCATCGCATTGATGAGGTGAAGCGACGCTGGGTTTTCGACGCCTTTTACATTTAACGTTTGAACTGCTGGGTTGGGATATGCTGAAAGGCGATCAGCTTCTTTACCTTCTACTGCAATAGTTTTAAGTTTTTTCGTTGTACCGTCAAAATCTGTTTGAATCAATCGGTAATACGTCAATCCTGAAACAGTAGGGTCGACAACCGTATAGTTCGTTATTTCCGAAGTTGTACCTACACCGTCAACTGTCTCAAAGGTAGTCCAATGTTCACCATCACGCGATTTTTCAATCGTAAAATAGTCGTTGTTTTGCTCTGAAGCCGTAGTCCAATTCAACTCCACATTATTATTGTTCAACTTTTTTGAATCAAAAGCGATTAGCTCAACAGGAAGTGAAGAAACCGCTTCCAACCGAATCGTTTGATGA
>CAJXMN010000124.1 GCA_913056215.1 uncultured Flavobacteriales bacterium
AAAAGCAGAGAGGGACAACCACAAAACAAAACCTCATGGCATAATTTATATGCATGGGGACCAACGGCGAACTACATTGCTAAATCCAGTAAAAAAGGTACACAGCTCGCCATAACTGGTAAGATGGTCACCAACGAGTACAAATCTAAAAAAGGAGCAAAAAGAAAGTTTACAGCAATTGAGGTTAAAAAAGCTGTAGCCCTCTAGCTAATCAATCTTCCTTAACCACTGCTTAACTACCTAAAAACGATGTGCAGTCCTCTATGACTGTTCGAATAGTCCGCCTCCTAATAAGAGGTGGGCTTTTTTAGACCTCAACGTTCTCCTTCGTTCTTGTATTGATTGAATTTGCCTGATAAATAGGAAACGACCGTACCAAACCCAACGATTCCAGACATGATCAATAATGAAGCCAATAGTTTTCCAATATTCGTAACCGGATAATAATCACCATACCCAACGGTCGATATACTTATAAAAGTCCACCATAGTGCATCTTCTGCGGTATTAATATTGCCGACATCTTGTTCAACGTACAAAACAAAAAAGGAAGACACTATGATAATGGATAGCAGCGTCATTACAATCGCCCCATATAAACTCGACTTACGATTAGAACGCAAATATTCAATCAATAATTTAGCGGAGTGAAAAATACGTATGATGCGTATAACTCTTACAATTCGAGCAAACCGAAGCTCATGTACAACAGGTACTGATGAAAGCAAGTCTAGCCAACCCACCGTGAAAAAGTAGCGAACTTTGTTTTTGGAAGTAAAGAGCTCTTCAAAGAAATCATAAAGAAAGAAAGCGCAAAGTCCCCAATCATAGTAGTTCAGCAAACGATAGAGTTCCGACTCATGATCCAAAAAAAAAGAAACGGTAAGTAAGCCAATACTAACGATGGAAAATATAGCAATAGTAAGTTTACTAATAGACATTGATTCAATTTTCACCAAAGATAGTAAATCATTGTATTTGAGCAGTTAGAAACTATTGGTTAAATGGACGTAGCCATTTTTTACGCAGCCATTCATGAATTACGGTTATAGCAAAGATCATGAAGAAGTTGTAAAATACATCCTCAATGGGGATCGTGTAAATTCGCGGCCCCATGATATGCTCTTCACTATACCAAACGACAGGTTCGAGCGTTGCGGATCCCGTCAAAATGCCATTAACAATTAGAAACGGAACCTGCGTGATGATAAAGGCAACTACAAAAAAAGGATACCATTTCGGCGTGAATCCAAAATAAACAATCCAGTTAATTATTCCTGCCCCGAGGAGGGCATAAAACGTATACCAATTATCATAAAAATAGATCGCTAAGAATAATGCCGTTAATGTAAAGAGTAGCGAAAAATAATAAGAGAAACGAACAGGTCTAAATGATGGGAAGTAAGCTTTCACCACTTCATAAATAAAAAGACACGCGTAAGGCACAGTGAAGAAAAACAAACATTCTTCCAGCGGCAAGTTAAAAACAGATATTCCCGATAAATAGTCGGGATTAAACCCCCATATCCCGTGCGCTGTGAAGTAGACATCCCATGCGATAAAACCAGCACCAATCAATAAAATCCCGGGAAAAATAGTTTTCCAATGCGTATAAAAATGAACTTTTTTATCGAAGCTCAGCATAAATGGCCCAGCAAAGCTTAACACATTAATCCAAAGGTATAAACTCATGATTTTTGATGTTTCATACGGTAGGAGCGCTTTGCTTCTTTATAATATTTGAATGGTACTATCAACATTCCGAAACACTCGCCGTGTTCCTTTCCTCTATGTTTATGATGAACTTTGTGTGCTTTTCTTATCGCCATAAAGAAAGGTCTATTAAGATCTCTCAAGAACTTGAGTCTTCTGTGAATGTAAACGTCATGAAAAAGGAAATAAGCAAACCCATAGGCTGCGATTCCAAAACCGATCCATACCGAGAGATAAGCGTCATTCATCATACCCAACATGATACACAGCCAGGAAGGAATAGCATAAATTAAAAAGAAAACATCATTGCGTTCAAAAACACCTTCCTCGGGAACATGGTGATCTTTGTGGAACCTCCACATAAATCCATGCATGACATATTTATGCATGGCCCAGGCACTGAACTCCATCACCACAAATGTTCCAATCAATACTAACGGTCCCCACCAATACATCCTAAAAAATATTTTGAATCGTAAAAAATACCACTTGAATGAAAAACAGAACAACTGCAACTTTGTTTGGTTCGTTTAATCTGCTACCAAAATATAAAATCTGAAGTAACAATGCGACTAAGAACCATCCGACAAAATTAGAAATTGGTATTGCCCCATTCCATGTCCAATAGTCACTCTTTACTGCGACAGGCTCTATCAAAAGATCCAATATCAGCATCAAAAAGGTTGCAAGTAATGCTTTTAAGAACCAATGAAGTTTCAATCTGGCCACGACCGCTGCTGTAATGATGGTCAACATCACCCAATTCACGCCAATAATAACAGGAACTTCCCACCATTGAATACCGAGATTGGGACCATACCAATAATTTCCAAAGAGGAGGCCAGTATGAACGCCTACCCACTCTACAAGCATACCTATAAAAAACCCTGTAACGCAAAAAAGGTAAAAGCGCCAGGAGTGGTGAATCCGAGCAAGGATCAAAATGACAAAGGAAACAGCAAGGTTTAAAAAGCTGAGTTCCAAAAAAGAGTCGCGGCTTTCAGAAAGTAGTCCAACTGTTCCTACAGTATAAAAGATGATCAATAAGATCATCAGTAATAATCGTTTATACCGTCGAAAATATTCCTGAAACTTAACTGCTCGAATCATTCTTCACTGTTACGGAAAAAGAAACAACTGATCAAAGAAAAAGTTTCAGAGCAATAATTACCATTGGCTATAGCCTCCTTCTAATTCAAGCACATGTTTAAACCCTGCTTCTTTCATTTTCTTCAAGGCTGTTGCACTTCTCCCTCCAGATTGACAATAAATTAAATATTTGTAATCTTTGGAAATCTGGTCGATGCCTCTTTGGAAAACAGCGCTGGTAACATCCAAGCTCTTTGCACCTTCTATATGACCAGACTCATATTCTTCTAAAGTGCGGACGTCCAGGACAACATAATCTCCAGACTCCAGAGCAGTCTTGAATTCTTCCTGAGTTATACGTTCGATACGTTCCTTTTGGGCTTTCTCAGGTTGCTGAGCAAATAAACTAAAAGATGTCAAAAAAAGTAAAAATGAAAGGATACTCAAAATTTTCATGATGTGTTATTTTAATATTTCTAGTCAAAAATAAACAAAAGCAACGTCAATACCTATTTTGATCAATGGAAATTAATCAATTTTGAATCAACCAATTGCGACAGGTCACAACGCTGTATTTACAGCTTAACTGAATCAATTGCGAAATAATTGTAACGTCTACTTTTTTTTTTGAACTTTGCCTCACTTTTTATGTTCGATAACAAATCAGATTTTGACGAAAGAAAACAGAAATATTGTCATAGCAGGAGGAACAGGCCTCATCGGAGAAGAGTTGGTTAAAGAACTTCGAAAAAGAGGGCATGATGTACGGGTGCTCAGTAGGTCTCAAAAAGGCAAGGGCTTTTATCACTGGTCTCCTAAAGAGAAGAAGATAAATCCTGAAGCGTTCAACAATGCAGATACGATCATCAATCTGGCTGGGGCAGGTATAGCGGATAAAAAGTGGTCGGAAAAACGTAAAAAAGCTATTGTAGATTCTCGCGTTAAATCGACACAAGTATTGCATGAAGCTAGTAAGGCCGTACCAACATTGCGACAGTACATATCTGCTTCTGGAGTTAATTGTTACGGATACAATCAACCCGATCGTTTTCATCGAGAAACGGACAACTTCGGTAATGATTTTCTCTCCACCGTCGTAAAGCGCTGGGAAGAAGCTGCGGATTTATTTCAAAATCGATGCAAAGTAACGAAAGTGAGAACGGGTATTGTTTTGACCGATCAAGGCGGTGCTCTACCCACTATTGCAAAAACAGTAAAAAATTACATCGGTGCTCCATTGGGCACTGGCGAACAAAGTATGCCCTGGTTAACGATAGAAGACATGGTGCGCGTCTATATCCATTTACTTGAAAACGAAAATGAGGGTGCTTTTAATGCTGTAGCTAAAAACACCTCGAACAAAACCTTCACAAAAACCTTGGGCAAGGTATTGAAAAAACCGATATTACCGATCCACGTGCCCGCTTTTGTGATGCGGCTTGCTTTAGGTGAAATGGCTTCCATGGTGTTGGATGGACTCAAAGCAGATCATAGTAAATTAAAAGACACAGGATTCCAGTTCAAGCACACTGATCTCAATAAAACACTTCAATCGATTTACAACGATTAGATCAATTTCCGCTTCATGTAGCGCCATATCAGAATGAGAGCTACACCAAAAACAAGCACCACAAAACTGATCCACAGAGCCGTACCAATATTTCCATAAATAAAATTACCCGTTGCAAATAAGCATCCAAAAACGACGACAGTTCCAAGTGCTGTTGCAGCTACACCGTAAGGAAGATTCCATGATTTTTTAGAGGTTACAATCGTTTCACCATCTTGTTTTGCGTTAGCTCTGACTTTTTTCCATCCAGGACCACCAGGTTGTGTTTTTTGGTAAAAACGATACAGTGTTGTTGACTTTTCAGGTGTAGTAAATAGTGTTGTTGCGACCCAACAAACTGTCGTTATAGCCACCACAAATGGATATTGTGCCCATTCCGGAAAAACACCCGCAGTGACTATTTGACCATCAATATTTTGAGCGCCAAATAAACTAGCGCCAAGGGGAGTAAAATGGATGAGTAACGAAATTGTCCCCGAGGCGAACATTGCCACGATCTCACTCCATGCATTAATACGCCACCAAAACCAACGCAACAGAAATATGAGTCCGGTGCCCGCACCAAACATTAAAATAATTTCAAAAAGTTGTTTAGCATCCTGAAGTATCAGTGCCAAACCACTGCTAGCCACCATCAGTAGAATCGTAGAAAAGCGACCCGCAAAAACAAGTTCCTTTTCAGAGGCCTTATTGTTCACGTGTTGTTGATAGAAATCATTCACAATATAGGAAGACCCCCAATTAAGGTGAGTTGATATCGTCGACATATAGGCAGCGCCCAACGATGCCAAAACTAACCCCAGAAGTCCAGCAGGCAGGTGTGTCAACATAGCGGAATAGGCTAAATCGTGCCCAAGTTTATCCTGAGCCACATTGGGAAAAGCTTCCTGCAGGCTGTTAATATCCGGATAAACAACCAATGATGCCAGAGCTACAACAATCCATGGCCATGGGCGCAGCGCATAATGCATAATGTTGAAGAAAAAAGTAGCACCTACTGCGTGGTTTTCGTTTCTAGCCGCTAACATTCGTTGTGCGATATATCCACCCCCTCCTGGTTCTGCTCCAGGGTACCAGGCGCTCCACCACTGCACTGCGAGCGGTATAATCAATATCCCGATCAGTGCTTCAGGTTGATCAAATCGCGGTAACAAGTCGATTTTTTCATGGACATTAGTATGTTCCAACATTGCTGTTAACCCGCCAACTTCGGGCATATTGACGATGTAAAAAGCCGCACCAATTGCACCACCCATTGCCACAAAGAACAGTAGAAAATCTGTATAAAGAACTCCGCGAAAACCGCCCAAAGCACTAAAAATAACGGTTATCGTGCCCGCAACGCCAATTACCTCCAGGGCTGAGAACCCGAGCATCACCTGGCCAATTTTAATAGCGGCCAGCGAAACGGCTGCCATCGCTATGATGTTAAAACCAATACCGAGATAAATAGCCCGAAAACCCCGTAAAAAGGCCGCAGGTTTTCCCCCATACCGCAGTTCGTAAAATTCCATATCCGTCGTCACGCTCGAACGCCTCCACAGTTTGGCGTATACGAAAACCGTGAGTAGCCCCGTTAACAAAAAAGCCCACCAGATCCAATTGCCAGAAACTCCGTCTTCGCGCACAACATTGGTCACAAAGTTCGGAGTATCCGTAGAAAAGGTTGTTGCAACCATGGAAAAGCCCAGCAACCACCAGGGCATATTTCTTCCTGATAAAAAAAACTCCTTACTGTTTTTTCCAGCACGTTTAGAGGCGACTATTCCAATAGATACAATCGCTGCAAAAAATACAGCAATAATCACATAATCGATTGTAACGAGTTCCATACGTTCTATTCAACAATTTATGAGACCCTAAAAGTAGTAACATTTCTATGATGCGCAACGCGCAACACTGATCTCCAATAAAGCATTTTAGTGCGATCAATAATTCACGATTTTTTAGCCTTTTTTATGAGTAGCTCATATTTTTTCTTAATTTGAATAATGCATTGTTTTTTAACCGTAAAAAAAACGGGATGAAATGAACCACGCAACTGAGCAACTGTTATGATCGATAAAATGCACCAAAAAGTTGCAACAGTTAAAAAAAATTATTTACATTTGATTATTATATAATCATTTTAACGATTAAAAAAATATCAATAATGACGGATTTAAGCAAAGGAGATCAAGCTCCGGATTTTTCGGCAAGGGATGAAAATGGAAAAACAGTTGGTTTAGCTGACTTTAAGGGTAAGAAACTCGCTTTATATTTTTATCCTAAAGATATGACGCCGGGCTGCACGAATCAAGCCTGCAATTTGCGCGACAATTTTGAAGAACTCAAAAAAGAAGATATTGCTATCGTAGGAGTGAGTCCTGATGAAGAAAAGCGTCATCAAAAATTTATCGACAAACACGAATTGCCTTTTACGTTAGTCGCTGATCCAGATAAAGCTGTGATTAACGCTTACGGTGTTTGGGGACCGAAAAAATTCATGGGTAAAGAATACGACGGCATACACAGAAC
>CAJXMN010000125.1 GCA_913056215.1 uncultured Flavobacteriales bacterium
GACTTATATTGCTGATACGCCGCATAAAGGTGTTTCAATAACGCAAGGTTAAAAAAGCTCTTTTGACGCTGACGATAAAAATAATAAGTAGCGAGTAGCTCCTTTTCAAATTCAATAAACCGTACAAAACGATTTATCAGGTCTGGATCAACACGGTGCTGTTCTTTTACATTTTCTCCCGAAATGGTCTTTTCAACGGTGGCTGATAGTTCGCGTGGTCCATCATCGAGTGTTCTATTTTGAAGCTTATCAAAATGTTTAAAGATCCCTTTAGACCTGTGGGGATAATCATTTTCTGTCGTACCAAGCTGAATAAAATAATTGTATAACTCATCCCTTGTTTCTTCGTATTGCTGTTCAAGTTTCTTTTTTTGACTAAAAATGCGTTGGTACTCCTCAGGATCAAAATTTAACGATAGTAATTGCTCGATAAACGGCTGTTCTTCCTCTTGAGTAAGCACTTTACCAAAATCAATGAGTTTGGATCTAAAATTCCATTTTGTGCCTTCCTCTAAGTTGGCTTTAGCATAATCGACAGTGAGTCGAGTGATGCGTTCATTTCCTTTTTTCCCAACTTTAGACAATAATTCATCTACTACTTGTTCGAGTAATTCACGTTCATTGAGTTCTACTTCAAAATCCTCCGGAAGGTCGAGATCACGACTAAATGTTCGGATTAATCGTAGACTAAATTTATCAATCGTTAATACATGAAACTCTTCATAATTGTGCAATATCTCTGTAAGTGTCTTCTTAGCTCGACTTGTTAGCTCTTCTTTAGTTAGTCCCGTATTTTGTAGTGCATTATTGCAAACAGCTTTATATTTCGAACGATCTTTTGAAGGGATGCTTTCCGGGTAACCGAGCCATTCCAATGCCTGAATGATGCGTGACTTCATCTCCCAGGCGGCCTTATTAGTGAAGGTCATGGCTATTACTCGTTGGAAAGCTTTGGAATGCGAAGGAGCCTTCAACGTCAGCTCCAAATAATGCTGGACGAGATTAAAGGTTTTCCCACTCCCCGCTGAGGCACTATATATAAGTAGTGGTTTTTCTGTAAAATTCTCCATCTTTAGAAAGATACGTTATCTCCAGGAATAATTGTTCGAAGCACATTATTTTTTTTTTAAATCAAGCAACTTCTATTTGTAACAAACATCACATTCAAAGCGGCTTACAAGGTTTTTGAACCCTAAAAATTAGTTTTTAATTGAAAAAAGGCTTATATTTATGATATGAAAACAATATACCTATATACTCTGCTATTAACGGCTGGCCTAATTGTACTAGAAAGCTGTAAAGATGATGAAGATAATACAGATCAAGAACCCCAACCAATGGAGGTTCAGGTTAATTTAGTACCTACTTATGATGGTGAATCTTTTGAGTTCAATAAGCCGTTCACCACTCAGGAGGGTTACACCATTGAATTTACGCGCCTGAACGTGATTTTATCTGAACTTGAGCACGAAGGAAAAACCTTAACGCGATCAGGTGTTTATAAATATGAAGAACACCCTAAACGCATTTGGCGAGGAGAAGGTTCTTTTCAGGACTTCCCTTCATTAACGGCAAATGTAGGAGTCCCAGCTTCACGTAACCACGAAGATCCTTCCGCCTGGGAAGATGATGATCCATTGCATATACTCAATACAGATGACATGCATTGGGGATGGAATACAGGTTATATATTCCTCATCATTGAAGGAAAAGCAGATACGACGGCTAACCAAACCGGTGAGAACTTGATGAACTTCTTTTACCATACAGGTACAGATGAACTGCTAAAAACTGTTTCACTAGAAAACTTAAACTGGAAATCCGAGTCCAATACGCTTTATTCAGCTGATTTAACAGTTGACATGTACAAGGTTTTTGATGGTGACACAGTGGATGTGGATATCAAAGAAGAACGCGCATCACACACGATGCCTTCTCAGGTTGAGCTCAGTGACAAAATACTGAGTAATTTTGCGTCTGCTCTAAAAGTGAAACAATAAATGAACTTGAAATTTTACGTATATTTTGTAGTTATTTTTTTGCTCTCGAGCGCCTGTCGAAAGGATCAGATTTCGCGTTCAGTGACTCCATATCAACCGGATGTTCCTGAACATTTCCCGAACATGCCAGTTCCAGCAGATAACCCCATGACAAAAGAAGGTGTCGAGTTGGGACGTCAGTTGTTTTACGATGAGCGACTTTCACGGGATAATACTATATCTTGTGCTTCTTGTCATGAGCAAAAGTATTCGTTTTCCGATAAAGAAAAATTCTCGCTCGGCGTAGATGGGCAAATCGGATCGCGCAATTCCATGGCTCTAATTAATCTCGCCTGGCAAGAGGACTTTTTCTGGGACGGACGTGATGAATCATTAGAAGAGCAAATTTTAGAACCCGTAGTCACACCTCACGAAATGGATCAGAGTTGGCCTACAACATTAAATAAACTGTCCGCAGATGTGGATTACCGGAACCAGTTCTTCAACGTTTTTGGTGTAGAAGAATTTGATTCGACACATGTTTCTAAAGCAATAGCACAATTTTTACGCACCCTCATATCTGGGAAGTCCAAATATGATGTGATGTACAAATATCAAAATAGCTTACCACTGACTCCGGAAGAACAAGTTATTTACGAACAAATTACAACAGAAGAATGGGCAGGTATGGATGTGTTCTTTAGCTTGAGTGGAGGTGATTGCCTACATTGCCATGACGGCGCATTAGCACATGTCAATATGTTCGCCAACAACGGACTCGACGCTACTTTCGAAGATGCTGGAAGAATGTTAGTTACTGGTAACCCAGCTGACAAAGGTAAATTTAAAGTCCCTACTTTGAGAAATATCGAGCACACAGCTCCGTACATGCACGACGGTCGTTTTGAGACACTAGACGACGTCGTCGATCATTACTCCTTTGGACTTGTTGAAAGTCCAACGATTGATCCAATGATGGAGTTTGCTCACCAAGGTGGTGTTCAACTTGACTTTCAAGAGCGAGAGTTGCTCAAAACATTCCTGAAGACCTTTACGGATGAACAATTCTTAAATAATCCAGATTTTCAAGATCCAGAAGTGAATTAAACAGCTTACAGAATTGGACTTTAAAGATATCCAATTATGTAATCTAATCGAATTTTAGTTAATTTGCTCCAACGTTAAACTAGCAAGCATGGAAGACCGTAGAAGATTGACAACTGAAGAGAAAGCTCTTAAGGTGAACTTAACCCCCAATATTTATGGGTCTTTTTCTGAAATAGGTGCAGGACAAGAGACTGCTGCGAACTTCTTTAAAGCTGGAGCAAGTTCAGGAACTATAGCCTTTACGCATTCAGCCTACGATATGAAAGTATCGGATACGATCTACGGCAAGGCGAAGCGTTACGTATGTGAAGAGCGCTTAATGACTATGCTGGAAATTGAATTTGATGCAGTTAAAAATAGTTTAGCTGATCACCGGGAAGACACCAACTTTTTCGCCTTTTGTAATACGGTAGAGTCATTGAACTACCACAAAACAAATCAAGGTCAAGGCTGGGTAGGCATTCGCTTTCAACTCAAACCGAATTCAGAACCAAATCACATTGTCCTGCACGTTAAGATGCACGATCAAAGCAATCGAGCTCAACAAGATGCATTAGGAATACTCGGTGTCAATCTAATTCACGCAGCCTATTTTCATACAGAAGGTGAATTGGATTACTTCATGAATAGCCTTGTTCATCGCCTTCCTCGAGATCGAATGGAGATTGATATGTTGCGTGTGGAAGGTCCTGATTTTGAACATGTGGACAACCGCATCCTGGCCTTAAATTTGGTAAAACGCGGGATTACTGAAGCCACGATGTTCGATCAGACGGGCAAAGTCCTTCAGCCGGCAAACGCTCTTTATAAGAAAAACATTCTGCTGATGCGCGGACGATTTCGTCCAGTCACCAAGGTGCATATCGATATGGTATCAAGCGCCCGCAAAAAGTACCTGGCTGAAAACGATATTAAAGAGGAAAATATACGTGAAGTCTTTGAACTCACGCTCAAAGATTTAACAGCTGACGGAAAAATATCGGATAAAGATTTTGTTGATCGGGCCGAACTCTTAGGATCGCTTGGACATACCGTCATGATTTCCAACTACCTCAAATATTATAAAATGGTAGATTATTTGAGTGAGTTTGCACGCGGTAAGAAAATGGGAGTCATCCTTGGAATTTATAACCTCCACACTGTTTTTGATGAGAAATATTATCAAAACTTAGACGGTGGTTTACTCGAAGCATTTGGTCGCGGTTTTGGTCATAATGTGAAATTGTACGTATATCCTGCAACAGATGTCGAAACAGGTGAAATTTACGAATTGGAAAATATTCAGATTGAGGATCACTTGTTAGGATTACTCGATTACATGCGGAAAAACAATAAGATAGAAGCACTTACAGACTTCGATCCAAAGCTTTTACACATTATGTCTGACGATGTACTTTCTAAGATTAACGCAAATGCGAGCTCATGGGAAAATGATGTTCCAGAGCGCGTAGCAAAAGCAATTAAATTCTTGCGTTTATTTGGGTACACTCCGAAAGAAGAGCTCGTTTAAATAATCGGTCTACGTGGCAATAATGCTTTTAGCTTTATAATTTTTTAGCTCGATTCGATTCTTAATCGTCAGATCGTTTCCTGTATTTGCGCATATCATCTATTCTTTCTTTGAAGCTTTTATTGTCATCAGCAATATCTTCATTAGCCGATTGTTTTGAAGAAGAATCTTTGTTTTCAGTGCTTTTTTCATCGTGTATAGATGGTCTTTCTTTCCTTTTTTCCCGCTTCGGTTTATCTGAACCTTGTTCTTCAATATCAACTTCCTTCTTTTCGCGCTGAGTTGTTTCTACTTCAGCTACTTGATCTTCTATTGGTTGCGATTCTGAATCTACATGTTTTGATGGACCATAACTACCATCTACGATTTCAAACCCACGAAAACTACATTCCAAACTACCATTAAAAACGCGCATTTTAGCTTGAGGTTTGAGCCCTATTCCTTTTAAGGCTTCGTAATTCGAAGAAATAATCCAGCACGAAAAACCACTAAAGTTTTTCTTGAAAGTATCGCCAATATTTTCATAAAGTGATTCAACATCTTCATCTAGCCGCTCACCATATGGAGGGTTACAGATAAGCATCCCACTTTTCTGATCAGGATTTAAATCGCGAATATCCGCAGTTTCAAAAGTAATCATCCTACCAATTGGAGCCATACGACTATTTCGGCGTGCCTTTTGAATCATGGCGGCATCAATATCAGATGCAATGATTGGGAAGCCAAGATCTACAGGACGATGATTCGCTTCTGCTCTTACTTTTTCCCACAACTGAGGTTCAAAGGATTTAAAATTCTTAAATGCAAAGTGATTTCGCTCTACGAGGGATGGAATATCCGCTGCCCATAAAGCAGCCTCAATAGCAATCGTTCCCGAACCACACATGGGATTGATCAGCGGTGACTTGCGATCCCATTGTGCCATTCTCAACAATCCAGCTGCCAAAACTTCATTGATCGGAGCATCTCCAGTAGACTGGCGATAACCTCGTTGAAATAATGGAAGACCGCTGGTGTTCACCGAGAGCGTGACGCGTTTTTCCTTAATATAAACATCAATAACAACTTGAGGAGACTTGCGATTTACGTCAGGTCGCTTTCCTGTTTTATCCCGAAATGTGTCTACAATCGCATCTTTAACCAACAACAAAGGGTAGTTAGAATGGCGAAACAACGTAGAGAAAATCGCTCCTTTAACAGCAAACGTTTTATGATTATCAAAAAGTGATGTCCAGTCCACCTTTCGGGCTTCCTTATACAAATCATCCTCCTTATGCACGTAAAAAGCATCCACCTCAACCAAAACAGAAAGTGCAAGTCTGCATCTGTAGTTTAATCGATAAACATCTTCCCAATTGCCTTTTAAAGAGACAGCTCGATTTTGTTTTTCAGTATTATTAAACCCCAGTTCGCGCAATTCTTCCGATAGGATACCCTCAAAATTATGAAGGGTCTTAATTGTAATTTTTAACTGTTCCATTTGCTAATTTCTCGAATAAGCGGTAATTCCCACGAGAAAACCACCGCAAAAGTTCTAAATAAAATAATGATTAGAATACACACCCACAACATCCACAAGTGTGAAGCGTAGCCTAAATAATCTCCTAACAGATATATCGAACCACTAGTAAGGAAGGGAATCGCGTATATTTCTTTTCTAAAAATCAAAGGGATTTCATTACACAAAACATCTCTTGTAAGACCACCAAAGGTAGCTGAAATCATTCCTAGAAAAATAACTGTAAGACCAAAATGTTCATAAGCCATGCCCTTCTGCACACCAATAATCGTAAATATAGCCAGCCCTATAGTATCAAAAATAAAGAATGTTCTCCGGAGCTTTTTTAGAAAGGAGCGGAACAAAATACCAAAGGTTCCGCCAGCAACAACCATGGAAACTTGAACAACGGATCCCATCCAGGCTATATCGACATTCAACAACAAGTCCCTCAATGTTCCACCTCCTAATGCCGTTATAAATGCAATGATATATCCTCCTAGAATATCGAGATTGCGATCTGCAGCGGTTAGCATACCACTTATAGCAAAAACAAAAACACCGATATGATCTAAGAGCGTGAGCATGAAATAATTCTCCTTTAGCGGAAAAAACTTATAAATTTGTACAAATTAACTCATTTTAAAAGTTGTTGAAACAGAAGAGCGCACTTTTTTTATTTTTTATCCTGCTAATTTCGCCCTACACTTCCTTTAGTCAGAAAATAGGAGTCGTATTGAGCGGTGGTGGTGCGACTGGTTTAGCTCATGTTGGAG